>JBFGYN010000094.1:0-11074 GCA_041587415.1 Candidatus Competibacterales bacterium
CCTCGATGCCGCCCGATGGTCGGCGACCGTCGTCAACGTCCACCGAGCCAAATCTTTTACCACCTTCCCAAGAGCTGTGTCGAAGGCGTCGACCACAGCGGGCATGTTCGTCGCCTCGGCGAGCGCCAAATGCTCGAAGCTACGAGATGCGATGATGATCTGGCTGGGCTGCTGCACGAGCTTGGCGTTGATTCGGACGCGAACGCTCGGCACGGTTCCGAGACCGTTGAAGTACTCCGCGTTGAATTCCCGCAGATCGGCCTTCAGATTGTAGTCGGAGCGCAATCCTATTGCTTGACGTCCAACCGCGACAATCTTCCCCGTGTTCTCGATGCTTTCCACCAGCAGCGTCTGGACCATTTTTGGCGCACGTTCGGTCCAGCGGGCGTTCGAGTAGTATTTTAGCTCCGTCGGCTTCGGCCGAAGGGCGATTCGGCTGGAATCGAGCCCGCCATCTGCCACCGGTTCCTCTACGACGATTTGGGCGTCGACGACGGGAAGATCCGAATCGAACGTGCTCTTCGGGGTGAGATTATAGAGATCAGCCGGTCGCCCGGCCGGCAGGATGGAACCGGTGCATCCGGTAGAGGTAACGGCTGCGAGGAATGCAATCGCCATGGCCGGAATTCGGTCGCCTTTGCAAAGGATCATTCGGCCTCGAACTCCGGTCTGCTTTCGCCGAACAGGAAGCTGGCGCCACCGCTCTCGATCCGATCCGACAGCCGGGTGAGATTTACGACCAGCATGCGTGCGTCGATGACGAATCGAGTCAGCTCGGGAAGACCTTCCTCGGTGAATGAGTACACGGCGTCCTCGTTGGCAGCCACAAACCTCGTGATATTGTTGCTCATGTTTTCCACAGCCCGAGTTGCGGCGCGAACGTCGCGTAGCAGCCTTGGAAGATCCCGCTCCGCCAGGGTGTCGAGATTTTCCATGCTGCCCCGCACGGCTGCCAAAGTTGTGCTTGCGTCATCCATTACGAGTTCGGCCTTGCCCGTCAGTTCGCGCAACGTCGCCGCCGTCTCGGCCAGATCTGCACTGAATTCACCGAGGGCGGCGAGCGAGTCCTCAATGTCTTCGCGCCGGGCAGCGAGTGCACCGGTTAGCGTTTTTACGTCGCTCAGAATTCCTGTGATGAGCACCTGATTCTCGTCCTTCAGCAGCTCCGACGCGCGCTCGGCAAGCACAATACCGCTGTTCAGCAAATCAGGTGATTTGGCGAACAGTCGTTCGAGATGGGACACCCGCGAGGGGATCGTGGGTATCTCGCCTCCCTCTTTGGGGGTCAGTAGCTCGTGCCCCGCCTTGGCGCCTTCGATGTTGATCGCAGCGAGACCAGTCAAACCCTGAAACCGCAGAGTGGCAACATCGCCGCGGCGAATTGGCACGTCGTCGCGCAGTTCGACGATTACGCTGATTCGCGAAGGATCATCGCGATTCACTCCGATGTCACTGATCGAACCGATGTGCAATCCTCGATACATGACGGCGCCACCGGCTCCGAGTCCCTGGACCGACTCCTCGAATTCGATCCGGTATCGGCGGACATTCGTGCCCCGGTCCGATCCGGCCAGCCATACCACGAATGCCAGTAGACCTGCGACTGCTGCCAGGACGAATATCCCGACGAGAACGTGATTGGCTCGCGACTCCATTGTTCTTCTTGCTCTTTCCCGCTTAGCCCGGAAGATCGAGCTGATTTCGCTCTACCGAGCTTAAGCTCAGACTGAGTTTTGGGGACTGCATGGGCCCTCATGCCTGGTGCGCCGTCGAGGCTGGATTCTGTGCAAGGCGAACTGGGCGGCACATCCTCCGAGCCTCAATTCGGCCAAGCGACGCTCACGGCGCGGAGCCGACGCCCTGACCCAAGAGACGACGCCTCGTTTCCGACCCGCCCGATTAGTTGCCAAGCCTCCTAGCCGCCGCAAGGGCCCTTGGTCCGTGGAAGTAGCTCCGAATCCACGGGTGCTCATGGCGAAGCATCGTCTCGACGTCCCCTACAGCGACCACTTTTCGGTCGGCCAGCACTGCAATACGGTCGCAGATCGAATAGAGGCTGTCCAGGTCGTGAGTCACCATGAATACCGTAAGCCCCAACGATTGTTGCAATCGTCGAATCAGTTGATCGAATGCCGCTGCCGCAACGGGATCGAGTCCGGCTGTCGGTTCGTCGAGAAACAGGATCTCCGGGTCCATCGCGAGTGCACGGGCAAGACCGGCGCGTTTTCGCATGCCGCCCGAAAGCTCAGAGGGAAACATCCTGCCCGCGCTCGGTGGAAGGCCAGCGAGACCGATCTTGAGGGATGCGATGGCCTCCATGAGGTCGACCGGAAGCATGAGGTGTTCCCGCAGTGGCACCTCTACATTCTGTGCCACGGTCAAGGACGAGAACAGCGCACCGTCCTGAAACAGGACTCCCCAGCGCTCCTCGATCTGTCGTCGCTCGGGCGCACGGATTCGGTTCAGGGATTTGTCGAATACGCGGATTTCTCCGTCTGTCGGCGGTTGCAGTCCGACGATGGCTCTCAGCAGAACGGATTTTCCAGATCCGGATGCGCCGACCACGCCGAGCACTTCGCCACGCCTTACCGAGAGGTCCAGACCGTCATGAATCGTTTGTCTGCCGATGCGCGTGACTAAACCTCGCACCTGGATGATGGGCGTGGGTGCCAACGTCAGATATCCAGTATTCCGAACACGATCGAGAACATGGCGTCGGCGACGATCACCAGAAATATGGATTCCACCACGGCTCGCGTCGTGTGGTGGCCAACGGATTCGGCGCTGCCGGCGACCTGATCCCCCTCGTAACATCCCACCAGGGCAATCATCGCTGCAAAAACCGGCGCTTTTGCGAGGCCGACCCAAATGGCGCTTGTCGGCACTGCTACCTGAAGCCGCTCGATAAACAGCGCGGGGGCGATGTCCAGTGACACCCAAGCCATGAGTCCGCCGCCCAGCAGTGCCATGACGTCGGACACGAATGTCAGCAGTGGCAGGGTGAGTACCAAAGCCATCGTTCGTGGCAGCACGAGAACCTCGATTGGATCCATCCCCAGCACGCGCATGGCGTCCACCTCCTCGTGCAGCCTCATGGAACCTATCTGGGCCGCAAACGCGCTGCCAGATCGACCGGCAACCATGATCGACGTGAGAAGTACACCGAGCTCGCGCAATATCGAGAACGCAAGTAAATCGACGACGAATATGTCTGCGCCGAACTTTCCCAATTGGAGTGCGCCCTGATAGGCGAGCACGATTCCGATGAGGAAGGACATGAGGCAGACGATGGGGAGGGCATCGACGCCGGCGCTTTCCATGTGCCGGACCGTCGCGCCCAGGCGCAGTCGCTTCGGGTGCATGAACGTTCGAATGGCAACCGTGCTCGCGCGTCCGAAAAAGGCGACGGAGGTGGTGACCGTCTCTAAGGTCTCCAGAGTGGCTCGGCCCATGTGGGCCAGTAGCCGGGTGATGGCACCCTCGACGGGTGGTCCCATCTCGCAGGGGCGAAACGCTTGGCCGACTGTCTCGATCAAGCTTGCGTGTTCGGGTTGCACGCCAGTGATGCGCACTTCGCAGCCAGTGCCCCGAAACTCTCGCACTGTTCGGTCAATGAGTAGTGCGCCGGTGGTGTCGAGTGACTGGAGTTCGCTCAAATCCAATGCGATCACGCCGCCGACACTGGGTATTTCTCGGAGCTTGTGATGCAGTGCGGCGGCCTGCGAGATTCTCCAGACGCCACCCATCGCGACGCTGAGCCCCCACTCGAGACGGCGCCAGCGTACCCAAGCCAAGGTATTCGTCATGGCATCAGCTTGTCCGAGGATAGGATGCTCGCCCGCGTTGCTCAGCTGGAAAGTCGGGGCGTTGACGTCCTGATTTCACCGAATTTCCCATGATCTCGCATCGCTCAATTGGCTAGACAAGTTTTCAGCGGCCGCTCGTGGGGCGGGGGAATCAGGGCGCCTCGCGAAATCCGACGAGCCGAACCCCCAGGGGACCGCGCGGAACGTACAAGTGGTGGCTGGTGCCGCGCCGTTGGATTTCGATACGTTCGAGTGCGCCGGATACGCCCTGCGATGTCGCGGTATTGATGTCGCGGAACGACAGGACTCGCTGCTCACCGTAGCGAACGATTACATCGCCCGGTAACAGCCCCGCTACATCGGCCGGTGATTCGTCGATCAAACTCTCGATCCGCACCCGGTTATTCTGGCCGCTGGCAAAAAGGTACCGATCGTAGCTGTCGCTTCCAATCTCGGATCGCAGCGTTTCCGTTTTCGATTCGATCAGATTCCGCTCTTGCCGGTATCGCTCCGACTCGAACCAGCCTTCGCGAATTGCCTGGTCCTTGAGGTACAGCGCGTCCATCTGCATGCGTGCGATGATTCGCTCGATTTCCCTTGCGTGCGAGGGATCTAGACCAACCGCAGCATAAGCCTCCATTGCGTGCGGTTCCGACGAAATCGAAGCCGCAGCTCTGTCCTCGTGGCTCGAGTCCGACTCCTGTCCTGGCGCAGGCAGCGCACCTTCAACGGCACTCTGGAATCGATCCGCGAGCTCCAACAGCTGCAATTCCAATCGTGCAACGCGTGCGTCCAGGAGACCCCGTTCGCGAACGCTTTCGTCGAGTGCACGGCGAAGCTCCAACAGCTCCTTTTCCGCCTCGGAACTTGCGGCGCTTGGAGGGCGATTCAAGGTGGTTGGCGAATCGGCCGTCCGATTCATCCGTTGTTCGACGTCGACCGAATCGGGCGAGTCGCCGATCGACAAGTACAGAGCTGCTGCAACCCCACCCGCCAGCACACCGATTCCGATCACTGAGATCAAGCCAAGGAGGCGTTTCACGCGCTCAGCACCTGGGTCGATGGGACGCGGCAATTTTGAGCGGCCCGGTAGGCCATCGAGCGCTAGCCGCCATAACACTGTTCCAGCAGGCGCTCCGTGTGGTTGACAAGATTGTCGTACCGTTTGGCAATTGGCACCAGAGCGGTATCGATCGGCATCTTGACGATGTTGGCGATGCTGCCCATTACCACAGCATCCACAACCGATGGAGAGTTGCCAAAATAGAACGCCTTCGCCCCGAGAAGCACCGACAGAGCACTGAGATCCCGATCGGCAAGCGCTACGATTTCGTTCTCATCGAGTCGACCCATTCCCTGCCCTCGAAGGTCACGAATCATCTGTCTCCTAACTACCTGGGGCACCAGCTGTCGCATGACGGGAGGCAGGTCACCAAAGAAAATCGGGCGTAGAGCCGCCCAAGCCCGCGGAACCACCCAGCGCGACCAAAGGATGGCCCAGTACAAGTGTTCCTCCGCGGTTCGTTGAATGACAAGAGACTGAGCGCGCTGAACGTCATCGAGCTGACCGTCGAGTCGCTGTCCGTAAGTGCGCTCCAGGTAGTCCAAGATCAAACGGCTATCTGAGACGACCAAACCATCGTCCTCGATGTAAGGAAGCTTCCCCTTCGGCGCTTTTCTCGGATCAATTATCGTTGCAACGTGATAATCGAGATTCGCCAGCTTCAAGTACGTCTCGACCTTGAGACAGAATGGACTTGCATTCGCGATACCTGGTGAGCGGGGGAACTGGTGCAGCGTGATCAATGTTTTACACCGTCGTGACCGATCATCGAGAAAACTCGAGCCAGTCTGGTGATGCCTTCGAAACGGGCGTGAAAACCGCGCCGTTCACGACTTGTTCGCCAAGGAGTTCCGCAAGTTTCTACTCGGTGTTTCTCTACGACAAATGTTGCTCGAAGAACGCGAGTGTTCGTTCCCAGGCAAGCTTGGCGTCCTCTTCGTCGTAGCGCGCCCCAGTGGGGTTGGCAAATGCGTGATCCGCCTCGTACCAGTGGATCGTCAGGTCGGTTTTTCCGGCCTGCAACATCGCCTGTTCGAATCCACGCACCATATCCTGGGTGATGCTCTCGTCGCGAGTGGCGAAATGCCCGAGAACCGGGCTGTCGAGGGGCGCCAGCTCGTCGGCGATCTTGTTGACCCGTCCATAGTAAATGACCGTTGCATCCACCGGAGCGTTGAGCGCCGTATTCAGCGCCCAACCGCCGCCGAAACACCACCCGACGACGCCGACCTTCCCATTCCCCGCTTCGTGGCCGTGCAGCCACTCGACCCATGTCGCCAGTGATTCCGTCGCTTCCCGCGGATCCATATGAGTCATGAATTCCATGGCGTCTTCCCTGGTCGTTGCGGCCGGTTTCCCGTAAAGGTCCACTGCGAGTGCGGCGTAACCTCGTTCCCTCAGGTCCTGGGCGACGGCTTTGATCTGGTCATTCAGACCCCACCATTCGTGAATAAGCAATACCGTCGGCGCTGGCGTCCGATCGGGTATCGCGAGGAAGCCGCCAGCCTGGCGCCCATCCGGCGTTTTCACGAACACCTCGGTCAGCCGTTCGCCTGCGGCCCGAGCAAGAATGGGGTCTGCCAGGACCGCGGCGAGCGGCAACGAGATCAGCCCTTTCAGAAACGCCCTACGGTTCTCCAGCGATACCTCGGGCGCGGCGGCCGATGCTGATGACGAACCACACGAATACCGATCACACATTGCTCGCTCCTTCACCGTGACGACCGCGTGCTGCTCGACAGTGGTGGCCCGATGTCTCCGCCGGATTGGGGTCGCTGCTCCGCGACGGAGAGCGATGCGGGCTGAGCACGGCAGTCTGCGATTGAATTTTCCGATTCCCGACCAGAATAGTTGAACAAAGGCAGCTATCAAGCCTTGGAGCCAATCAGCAACGCCCGCGATTGGGAAGAAAACCCGCAAAATCATCCGTAAGTGGAGGAAGCGGCGCCCTAGAAAGTCTATGCTGAGTGCGCTAAGGATCGGCTGGGCGCACTGAAGTGTTGGTCCGCCTCTACGCCTGGCTTTCGCACCATGCAGCAAAGAATTGGAAGGAACCGATTATGCCGACGCCAGCACTTTCCTATGCAGGTCGCCTGATTGCTGCGATTGGCTTCGCCGCAATGTCTACGGAGTCGCACGCCGCCGGCTTTCAGATCACTGAACAGAGTGTGACGGGGCTCGGGCGGGCCTTTTCCGGATTCGGGGTCACGACCGACGACTTGTCCGCTGCATTCTACAATCCCGCCGGGATGACTCTGCTGGACGGAACCCAGACTCAGGCCGGACTCACCTTCATTAGCGCCACTGGAGATTTCGACAACAAGGGCTCTACCCAGAATCCACGTACCAACGCGTTCACCTTCGTGCCCGCGCTAACAGGGGGACGCGACGACGATGGAGGGACCAACAGCCTCGTTCCGAACCTCTACTACGTCCGCGAAGTGGCTGACCGTGGTCGATTCGGCCTCGCCATTACCGCCCCGTTCGGACTCCTGACTGATTACAGGAAGGGTTGGGTGGGTCGGTACCACGCCCTGGAATCCGGGCTGAAGACTGTGGACATCCATCCCTCCTACGCGCACCGGGTCACTGACAGGTTGTCCGTCTCGATCGGGGTGAGCGCCCAGTACGGCGAGGCGACCCTCAGTCGAGCCATTTTCGATCCCTTCAGGGGACCCGACGGGTTCGCCGAAGTAACTGGCGACGATTGGGGCTTTGGATACACACTTGGCCTGCTGTACGAGTTCAGCCCGGAGACGCGGGCGGGGGTCAGCTATCGGTCGAAGGTAAAGCACGAGCTCGAGGGCAAACGCACTATCAGGGGATTAACGGGCGCGTCCGCGGTTCAGAACGGAATGGTCGGCGCGATGGCGGAGGCGGAGCTTCCGGAAAGTGTCTTTGTTGGCGGTCTGCATCGGCTCGATGAGCAGTGGGAAGTCACCGCGGGTGTTCGATGGACGCGCTGGAGTCGATTCGATGAGCTTCGGATCCAGTTCGACGACGGAACCGCCGACGACGTCACGCCGGAAGATTGGGAGAATGTTTGGTTCGTCGCGCTGGGCGTAGACTATCACCATGACGCAGCGTGGACGCTGCGCGCTGGTTTCGCCCTCGACGAATCGCCGGTTCCGAGTGCCGAGCGCCGAACTCCGCGAATTCCGGACAGTGACCGCACCTGGCTGAGCTTTGGAGCCAGCTATCGCCCGTCCGAGAATCTGTCGCTCGACGTGGGCTATGCCCATCTCTTTTTCGATGGCGGCGACGTGAACGCGACCACGTCTCTGTTGTCTCCGGAGACGAGGGCAGCTCTTGGGCCACTTGCGCCGGCCGGAACGTTTACGGATACGTTGGCCGGCGAGTTCTCGGGTCGTGCAAATCTGCTCGGCGTTCAGTTCAGATACCGCTTTTGATCTCCCGGAGCTGTCTCGGCATTGCCGCTCGCCGGCTGCACTGCAAAGCCGGAAGCACCCTCAAGCGGCGCGCGCGAAACGTGCAGAGAACTGTTCTCGGATATGCCGCGCCATTTCCTGCGCGATCTCACCGGCCCCTGCCGGCGGCAGGTACAGTTGGATGCCGAACCGCGGGAGTTGCGGGAGTCCGGCCTCGTCGCCGACGCGTTCCAACCCCTCCGGAATGGTGGTCTCCAGGAGCGGCGAGACCGACAGGTCCGCCTCCAAAGCGGCGTACAGCGCGGCCATGTTTCCGTCTTCACAGACAGTCGTCCAGTCTATTTCCGACTTCGCCAGCGCGTCCATTGCAGCCCGGCGGAAGGCGCAGGTGGAATCGCCGAGTCCCACCGGCAGCGGTCTGCGCAGGTGTGCGCAACCGTCTCTTGCCCCCACCCAGACCAGCCGCTCCGGAAGCAGCGTTTCGCCGTGCGGACCGGGCGCCCGCTCGGTGGTAAGTGTCATATCGATTTCGCCCCGCTCCAGCTTCTCGCGAAGACGCGGGCTGGTGTTGCATTCCAGTATTACCCTGACGCTCGGCCAAGCTTGGCGAAAGCTCCGCAATATCGGTGGCATGAATGGGCGCACGATGTCGTGCGGAACTCCGACGCGGATCTCGCCTTGGAACTCCGGCGATGTCATCCGGGCCCAGACCTCGTCATTGAGTTCCAAGATGCGTCGCGCGTGGGGCAGCAGGCGTTCGCCCGGCGAGGTGAGGCTCGCTTCGCGCCGATTGCGTTCGAACAGGCGCTGGCCGAACAACTCCTCCAAGCGTTTGATCTGTTGACTGACCGCCGCCTGGGTCAGGTTCAGCAGCCGCCCCGCGCGTGTCATCCCGCCCGTCTCCGCAACGGCGATGAAGGCTCGAACCAAGGTTGGATCAATGTTTCTGGCCATCTTTGTCATAAAGTTTCATTGTTACAGTAATAATAAACCTTCGATTTCCTTATGCAATACCCCGAGATAACCTAGTTGCATCTCATCCGGATGGGATTCACGACACGGTCTACCACACAGTTGCGGAGGTGCAGCAATGAACACGATCGATTGCAACACCGTTGCTCGAACCCACTCCAACGTGACCAGTTCCCATCTGCGGCCGCGCGGTGCGTGGATCCCGAAAATCGTGACTCGCATTCGCCACGGAATGCAGGTCGCCCGGGAGCGCCGCCAGCTTGCCGCCTTGGCCGATCACGAACTCAAAGACATCGGTTTGAGCCGGGTGGACGCAATGCAGGAATACGAGCGCCCATTTTGGGATCTGCCGCCGAGACGATGATTGCAGGGCTTGCGTTCCAATGCGTGGGGGGTGTCGAAATTGCACCCCGCACGCAGTTCTCGTATTTCCTGACACCGCCTTTGCCGTGATCTCGCAGCGGCACCGTAAATTCGAACAGGCCGAGCGCGCTGCAGAAAATTCGGCCAAGATAGGTGGATGCCACGACAGACCAGCTCACCGACTATAGCGGAACTAGCGCGTCTTCTGATTGCCATGAATCGAGACGCAGACGGTTCGCTCCACGATCGCGCCCGGCGCGACGAGCGAATTCGGCGCGCCCTGGGCCCGGTCGCGCCACCGGTTCAGAGATTACGTACATGGCTCGACCACGTGGATTCCGAGGGCGAATCCCTGGAAAATGCGGCCGACCGCGCACTTGCGATGGTCACCACTGTGTTGCTGAGTTTGGGGATGTTGTTCGGTGCGACGACGGCGGCGGGCGTCTTCTACTACGATGGCAGTGGGCGCGTGAACGTGTTGGCGGTGATGGGGGTTCTCGTCTGCTTTCCCGCAGTGCTTCTCTTCCTGTCCTGGGCTGCGGCACTCAACGGACCGAGAATAGCGGCTGTGCCCCTCGTCGGCGACCTGCTCGGTGCCGTTGGCCGGGTTTCTCCGGGAAGATTCGCCCGGGTCATCAGTCGAATTTGTCCCGAGGACCAACGCCTGATCCTGAACGTCCTCCTTGGATTCGATTCCAACGCGCACCCTTCCCTCGGGCCGGTTCGTCGCTGGCTCGCGGCGCGTTGGTCGCACTTGAGTGGATTGGGATTTTTCTCTGGCGCGCTCGCAACGATTCTCGCGCTTGTCCTATTCACCGACATTGCTTTCGGGTGGAGCAGCACCCTGACCGTCTCGTCGGACAGAATTCATGGGGTGGCGAAAACGCTCGCCATTCCCTGGGGGAATTTGATTCCCGATGCGGTGCCGACTCTGGAGCTGGTGCAGGCGACCCGCTATTTTCGAAGCGGCGAGATCACGTCACCGGTGGTCGATCCCGTTCTGCTCGGGCAATGGTGGTCGTTCCTCGTCCTTTCGCTCATCGTTTACGGGCTTGTTCCACGTGCTGCGAGCGCGCTTGTGGCTCGTTGGCTGCTGTCCCGAGCAGTGTCCCGGACATTTGTGCATCACCCGCAGAGCGAAGCGGTATTAGAACGATTGACCGGCGGGTCGGTCGATGGGCACGCCAGCGATCCCGAGGAGGAATCCCCGGCATCTTGGCCCGAGTCCGTCCCACGAGAATGGCCGGAGATACGGGCGAGCGACCACGTCGTCAATTGGAGCAGTGTGCCGATCGTGGACGAGACACTGGCAGCCGAATTTGGTACGGCGACGATACTCCACGCAGGGGGTGAACATTCTTTGGAAGATGACGCGGCGTTGATTGATCGATTGGCGACGAGCCGGGCCGGGGCGGTCACAGTCGTGTGCAAGGCGTGGGAGCCGCCCGTGCTGGATCTCACGGACTTCCTCGATGCCGTCG
>JBFGYN010000095.1:0-11071 GCA_041587415.1 Candidatus Competibacterales bacterium
ACCGCAATGGGATTGCATGCGACCGAGGTTCAGACTCCGACGCTTCTGCTGTTCGCGGCCGGTCTCAACGCGCTGGTGGCGATTTACATATTCTCGCTGGTTCCCGAGTTTCTCATGCGGTTTCTGGTCTGGATGCTCGTCCATATCATGTACCGAATAGAGAAGCGCGGCATGGAGCACATTCCTGCGCATGGTCCGGCTTTACTCATATGCAATCACGTGAGCTTTATGGACGCCCTGATCATCGCCGGATGCTGTCGGCGTCCGATCCGTTTCGTAATGCACTACAGCATTTTCAAGATTCCAGTGCTCAATTTCATCTTTCGCACTGCTGGAGCCATTGCGATTTCGCCCGCACGGGAGAACAAGGTCATGCTGCAGGGTGCCTACGATCGGGTCGCCGAGGCGCTGAGTGACGGGGAACTGGTTTGCATATTTCCGGAAGGCCAGATTACACACGACGGCCAGCTCAACGCCTTTAGGAGCGGCATCCAGCGAATCGTCCGGAGGACGCCGGTCCCGGTCGTTCCCATGGCACTCCAGGGTCTCTGGGGTAGTTTCTTCAGCCGGTGCCATGGCCGGGCCATGATGAAGATTCCCCGCCGTTTCTTCTCCCGGATCGGCATAGTTGTGGGTGAACCGGTGCCAGCGAATCTGGTAACGGCCGCTGGATTGCGGGAACAGGTGCTGCGCCTGCGTGGTAGCTGGCTCTGAATCACGCTGATTGATGAGCGCCCGGCGCGTCCTGCGGTGCCGTATCTTGGAGACAGCGGCGATGCCGCGATTGCATTGGCTCAGCCTGGGCTTTCTCGCACAGCTGTGGCGTCACGTTCATCGTCTCCCATGAGCGTGAGCAGCGATCGCAAAACGAGCGCCGTCCCCTGAATGGCCAGCAATACGGCAAATACCAGAATGATGGACTTGAACAGATAGATGAACGGAAGAGCACCGCCTCCGGTCGACCCCACCCTCACGGCCCAGGAATCCAGTATATCGATCCAGGAAAGCCACCATGTGGCAATGCTGATGGGAAGTAGAAAGAAAATCGAACCAAGCAGATCGACCAATGCTCTGCGTCGACGCAGAGCATTCGCGTACAGCGCGTCCAGGCGCAGGTATCCGTTCCAAATGAGTGTGTACCCGACACCGAACAGTAGCAACAGCCCGTGCATGTACCACATGGACTCTTGCATTTGAATCGAGCCGAAGGCGAAGAGGTAACGCATCATCAGCGCAACAAACTGCAAGAGCGCCATGAACAAAGCCAGCCAGGACGCCAAATGACCGACAATGACGTTGATCAGATCGAGATTGAGGATTAGCCGCCTGACAATTCCAAATTTTTCGGGTCCCTGAGAAATGTCCCTCAGCCCTGCCCGTTCCCGGCGCAAGCGCCTAAGCTCGTCCGGTTCGGAGCGCACGAGCATGGCCAATGGCATGAAGGCCATTGCCCCTATCAGCACAAGGACGAGCGTAAACACCGTGAAGGCGAAAAAAGTGGGGATGGTGCTCAGCACAAATCCTCCCACAAACGCAAAAGTCTCAGATTCACCCATGACACCTGTCGCTGGCCTGCAGAATGCGCGTCGGCGTCGGATTTTGGGACGCGATTGAGCGGCCCGTTCCGCATTGACTGCCAGACGGCGGCGTCGCGTTTTGTCGTTCTCGAAGGACCCAAAGATAGCTCGTGCCGGGGTTACTGTCGATAAGATCTTCCCGTGCCAGACCATCTGCGTCCGTGTTTACGCCAAACAGGATATCCCCCGGGCGCTGAAGTCGCGCCCTGCCCCGCAGCATCTCAACCGGCCCGGGCCAATGTGGCAGAGGAAACCGCCTTTCGGGACGCGACGTGACTGCATTCACTCGCGGCGGCTACGGACATCCCTGCGACAGCACCGGTGTTCACACAGCGCCTCCACGCCAACGGCGCCCACATCCCGGATTTTCGGGAAGCTGGCCCACGCAACACCCGGACTACTCCATTAGAATAAGTTGCTGCAGCCGATCGTAGTGAGCAATGCGGTCGCGCAAAATTCGCTCGAACTCTTCCGGTGCTTTGATGCGGGTAATCTCTCCGGATCTTGGAGCGCGCGCCTCGGTTAACCGGGAAAGCCACCAGCGAAGCGCCGCGGCGCGCAACATGGCCGGCCAGGCACTGCGTTCCTTCGAAGTGAATGGGCGCTCGTCGTCGTAGGCGCTCAACATTGCACGAGCGCGAGCATCGTCAAGATGACCCTCCGGGTCGCTGCACCAATCGTTGGCGGCAATTGCCAGGTCGAAAAGGAATACCTCGTCGCAGGCGAAATAGAAGTCAATCACGCCGCTCAATATGCCGCCGCGAAACAGTGCGTTGTCGCGAAAGAGATCACCGTGGATTGCGCCGCGTGGGAGGTCGTGATGTTGTTCGAGGCCCTGAAACGTCAGCTCTTGCCGCAACAGCTCGGCCTCGCGGGCGGGCAATTGTTCCAGCAACACTCGCCCCTGTTCTCGACACCAGGCCCGACCGAATGGGTTCGCACGCCTGGACACAAACCCCGCCCCTGCTCGATGCATTCGGGCCAAAGTGCGGCCAATCTGCCTACAGGCCTTCGTGTCCGGATTCGCAATCCACTCGCCGTCCAGGCGTTCGAAGAGCGATGCCGGTTTTCCTTTCAGGCGACGCAGATTGATGCCGTCGACCCCCGATATTGGATGAGCGCACGGTATGTCGTGTTCGCTGAGCCATGACATGAAGTCCAGAAAGTACGGCAGATCCTCCATGGAAAGCTGCTCGAATAGGGTCAGCACGGTTTTTCGGTGTGACGTGGTCAGATAAAAGTTGGTATTGACCGTTCCGTCTGCTATTCCGTGGAAGGCGATTACCTCACCCAAGTCGTAGTCTTGGAGAAACGCTTCGAGATCGTCCCGGGCAACGCGTGTGTAAACGGCCATTGATTGGATATTCTTGGACTACTGGGCCTCGCTACCAGCGGTGAATGACCCAACCCGGCACCAGGATGTCGTCGCCCAGCTCGTAGCGACGAACGTCGAAGAGCCCGTCGCCGTCCGTGTCCACCAGAAAGTAAGGTTTCCCCTTCCGGGGAACGACCCGGACGGCCCGAAGCTCACCGCCAACCCGGTATTCCTCGATACTGCGATCTTCGCGCTGAATGATGGTGACTTCCGGTTCGATCTCCTCTTGTATCGGCTCTGGCTCTGGCGGCAGCGTCTGAATTTCGAGGTCGTCGTCCGCTCCGCCGGCACTCGCTGCCACGCACAGTCCAAGAACCAGGGCCAAATGTGGCGCCCTGGAAATGGAGAGGTATCTGTCGCTAGAGGTCAAGCAGGATCTCCTGTTCTTCGGCCGACGGGAGGAATCCGCCCCGGTTCTCATAGAAATCGAATATCGCATCCACCACCTCCTGTGGGTCCTCCAGAATTTGTAGCAGATCCAAATCCGACTCCGCGATCGTGCCCGCGGTAACCAGTGTCGTCCGAAACCACTCGATCAAGCCTTCCCAGAACGGTGCATCGACCAGGATGATGGGGATTCGACGACTCTTGCCGGTCTGAATCAGGGTTAGGATTTCCGCCAGCTCATCGAGTGTACCGAAGCCGCCGGGCAGCACCACATACGCCGAGGCATACTTGACGAACATAACCTTGCGTGAAAAGAAGTGTCTGAAGTGCAGCGAGATATCCTGGAACCCGTTGTTGCTCTGTTCGTTGGGCAGCTCGATATTCAGACCGATACTGGGCGAGCGCCCCGCCTTCGCGCCTCGATTGGCCGCTTCCATGATGCCGGGCCCACCGCCGCTCACCACCGAGAACCCCGAATCCGAGAGCTTCCGCGCAATTTGCTGGCACAGTTGGTAGTGGTGGTGACCCGGCCCCATTCGCGCCGAGCCAAAGATGCTCACCGATGGACGGATTCTGGCCAGGCGCTCGAAGCCCTCGACGAACTCGGCCATGATCTGAAAGATCTTCCACGACTCCCTGGTAAGAGTCGTGTCATTCACCGGCATCATTCCGGGATGTTCCGACTTGCTATGATCGTCCATGGTTACCCCACCGGCTGTCACAAAGCGGCGTTTCTACCACAATCGCCCTCATACCACACCCAGCAACTTTGCGAGCGCTCATGAGCCACTCTAGCGACAAACCCCTTGTTCTGGTCGACGGTTCGTCGTATCTGTTTCGAGCCTATCACGCACTGCCGCCGTTGACCTCTCCGGATGGCGAGCCCACCGGGGCGATGTATGGCGTATTGAACATGCTCCGTAAACTTTTCGACGAGTACCAGCCCGAGCGGTTCGCCGTCGTGTTCGACGCCAGCGGAAAAACGTTTCGCGACGAGCTCTACCCGGAGTACAAGTCGAATCGACCGCCGATGCCTGACGATCTCCGGGCGCAGATCGAGCCGTTGCACGAGATCGTGCGCGCAATGGGCATACCCATTTTGGTGGTGCCCGGCGTCGAGGCGGACGACGTGATCGGTACACTGGCCCGTCGGGCCGAAGCCCAGGGTCGGTCGGTCGTGATCTCGACGGGTGACAAAGACTTGGCACAGCTTGTCACGGACCGAATCACTCTATTGGATACGATGAAAGACTCGGTAATGGACGAGGAGGCGGTCCAGCGCAAGTTCGGCGTGCCGCCCGATCGCATCGTCGATCTGCTGGCGCTGGTGGGTGACAGTGTCGACAACATTCCGGGAGTTCCCAAGGTCGGGCCGAAGACTGCGGCGAAGTGGTTGAGCGAGTTTGGTTCGGTCGACGGCGTCATGGCGGCCGCCAATGAAATCAAGGGCAAAGTGGGAGAAAACCTTCGGGTGTCGCTGCAGCAACTGCCGCTGTCCCGCGAGCTCGCTACCATCCGCTGCGACGTCGACCTGGAAGTGGGCCCCAGCGACCTCGAGCGCTCCGACCCTGACCGTGAATCGCTCGCCGCTTACTACCGTCGGTTCGGTTTCAATTCCTGGCTTCGGCAACTGGAATCGGGTACCGGGGTGGAGGACGATGTCGACGCCCCCGGTGATGGCCACGAGCCCGACTACGAAGCGGTGCTCGAGGCCGACGCCTTGGATCGTTGGATCGAGCGCCTTAGAGAAGCCGAGGTCTTCGCATTCGATACGGAAACGACGAGCCTCGACTACATGCGGGCGGAGGTGGTGGGCCTATCCTTCGCGGTAGTGCCAGGCAAGGCCGCCTACGTGCCAGTGGCCCACAACTACCCGGGCGCCCCGGATCAGTTGCCGCGCGACCGGGTGCTGGAACGCCTGAAACCGATCCTCGAGGATCCCGAGCGGCCAAAGACCGGCCACAATCTCAAGTACGATATGAGTGTTCTCGCCAACCACGGCGTCACCCTGCGTGGCGTGCGTTTCGACTCGATGCTGGAATCCTATGTGCTCAACTCTACGGCCACGCGCCATGACATGGACTCGGTTGCGGCAAAGTATTTGAGCGTCGATACCATCCACTACGAGGACGTGGCCGGCAAAGGCGCCAAGCAGATTACCTTCGATCAGGTTCCGCTCGAGCAGGCCGTGCCCTATGCGGCGGAGGATGCGGATATCTCCCTCAGATTGCACCAGACGCTTTGGCCCCGCCTGGAGGCGGAGCCGCCGTTGCGCAGGCTGCTGGATGAGATCGAGTTGCCCCTCGTTCCCGTGCTGTCGCGCATCGAGCGCTTGGGGGTGCGTGTAGACGCGGACCGGCTTCGCGAGCAGAGCTCAACACTCGGGCAAAGGATACTCGCGCTGGAACGGGAGGCACACGACGCTGCCGGACGCCCGTTCAATCTGAGTTCCCCGAAGCAGCTGCAGGCGATCCTATTCGAGGACCACGGTCTGCCGATCGTTCGCAAGACGCCCAAGGGCCAGCCGTCCACGTCCGAGGACGTGCTGCAGGAGTTGGCCCAGGAGTTCGACTTGCCTCGTTTGATCCTGGAGTACCGCGGCTTGAGCAAGCTGAAATCCACCTACACGGACAAATTGCCGGCGCAGGTCAACCCCGATACAGGCCGAGTCCACACGTCGTACCACCAGGCGGTTGCGAGCACCGGCCGCCTATCGTCAACGGACCCGAATCTGCAGAACATTCCAGTGCGGACGGAGGAGGGGCGGCGCATACGGCAAGCATTCGTCGCTGCCGAGGGGTTCCGAATCGTCGCGGCCGACTATTCCCAGATCGAACTCCGCATTATGGCCCATCTATCTGGCGACAAAGGATTGCTCCTAGCGTTCGAGCAGAATTTGGACGTCCACCGGGCGACGGCGGCGGAGGTGTTTGGTGTCGCGCCGGACAAGGTGAGTCCGGATCAGCGACGAAAGGCCAAGGCGATCAACTTTGGCCTCATTTACGGCATGTCGGCCTTCGGACTCGGGAGACAACTTGGCATCCAGCGGGGCGAGGCGCAGGAGTATGTGGATCTCTATTTTGCGCGCTACCCCGGAGTGAAAGAATTCATGGATCGCACCCGCGAGCAGGCACGGGAGCGGGGCTACGTCGAGACAGTGTTCGGACGGCGGCTGCATCTTCCGGACATCAACATCCGCAACCCGGCGCGGCGCCAAGCCGCCGAGCGGACCGCGATCAATGCACCCATGCAGGGCACAGCGGCGGACATAATCAAGCGGGCGATGATCGCGGTGGACCGTTGGATCCAAGACGAGGCGCCCGAGGTCAAAATGATAATGCAGGTTCACGACGAACTCGTCTTCGAGGTCCTCGCCGGCGATGAGAAGGAATCGAGCGCACGAATCGTGAGCGTCATGGAGAGCGCGGCGGACCTCGACGTAGCGTTGCGGGTCGACCTGGGGAGCGGCGAAAATTGGGACCAGGCCCATTGAGCGTGAGCGAAAATATTTCGTCTGTGTGTGAACTTTCTTGCGTCAGGCTACTCACACTAAACAGAGCGCGAGCAACCCGCGCTCGCCCGCTTCCCTCCCTGAGCGGGCTCTCCCGGTTTCCCCAAGCCGGGCTTTTCAGGGCCTCAGGTTTTCCCCCCTTAACCTGAGGCCTTTTTGTTTGTGCGCCGCAATAATCGGTACAATTCAGTGTGACCGGGTAGCGAATACACAAAAGTACGCACCGACTTGCAGCGTCAGCCAAAAAAATCGTCCTAACCGATTGGCGCAACCAGCCCGCATCGCTCACCGTGCTCCCGGATGAGAGTGTGGTTACGGTGGTTCAGAGTGGGATCTTGGACCGAGAAGCCTAGCCCGGATACTTCATCAGGGACCCCGGATATTTCACCAGGGCGCTCTAATTTCGGCAATCAGGTGCCGGTGTGACCGTAGGCCGAATTCGGGCTAAACATTGAAAGCAACGCCCATCGTCCCCACTTCGGGAGCTTGGGTTGCATACGGCCATCGGGGGCAATTAGTGGATCAGTTCAGAGGCACGACCATCCTCGCAGTGAGACGAGCCGGTAAAGTCGTGATCGGTGGGGACGGCCAAGTCACGCTCGGACACGTCGTCATGAAGGGTAACGCCCGTAAGGTGCGACGCCTGTACAATGGCAAGGTCATCGCGGGGTTTGCTGGAGGTACGGCGGACGCATTCACCCTGTTCGAGCGTTTCGAGGGTAAGCTGGAAAAGCATGGCGGTAACCTGGTCCGGTCGGCCGTCGAGCTGGCCAAAGACTGGCGCACGGATAGGATGCTCAGGCGTCTGGAAGCACTGCTCATTGTTGCCGACCACGCCGCCATGTTGACTATTTCCGGTAACGGCGACGTCATCGAGCCCCAAAACGACCTGACGGCAATCGGTTCCGGCGGGCCCTATGCGGAAGCGGCGGCACGCGCGCTGGTTGCCGATACCGACCTCGATGCACGCACCGTGGTAGAGCGCGCCCTCAACATCGCCGCCGACATCTGCATTTACACTAATCACAGCCTCGTAATCGAGGAGTTGGACAGCGACGGTTGAGAAAACGCTGAATGGAGCTTTCCTGGCTTTCCCAGCGGACGAGAAGTGAACAGCGCGGTTTCCAGTTCTCTTTCGGCAACAAATCACTTTGTCGGTTCCGGCGCCACATCCAGGTTCCGCAAGGTAGCTCCGAATCGATTCGCGTTTCCTCGACCCGCGCAATGACCGGACAACTTAGGATCTTTCGCATGTCACAAATGACACCTCGAGAAATCGTCCAGGAGCTGGACAAGCACATCATTGGCCAGCTGGCAGCGAAGCGATCCGTCGCCATTGCTTTGCGGAATCGCTGGCGGCGCATGCAGGTGGACGAGAGTCTCCGGAACGAAATCACGCCGAAGAACATCTTGATGATCGGTCCCACCGGAGTGGGTAAGACCGAGATAGCGCGGCGGCTCGCCCGGCTTGCGAATGCGCCGTTCATAAAGGTGGAGGCGACCAAGTTCACGGAGGTCGGGTACGTTGGCCGCGACGTGGAGTCCATAGTCCGCGATCTCATGGACATCGCCGTCAAGATGTTGCGCGAGCAGGAAAAACACAAAGTGCGGCATCGTGCTGAAGAGGCGGCTGAAGAGCGGGTGCTGGACGTGCTGCTTCCGCGTCCCCGGTCGGTGGGGTTTGAGAACGAACCGCAACCTGCGGTGGAGTCGAGCACCCGCCAAAAATTCCGCGACAAGCTGCGCAACGGGGACCTGGACGCTCGAGAGATCGAGGTGGATATTTCCGCTTCGGGACCGAATGTCGAGATCATGGCGCCGCCTGGAATGGAAGAGCTCACCAACCAACTCCAGGGTATGTTCCAAAATTTGGGGGGCTCCAAGAAGGTGACTCGCAAACTACCCATCAAGGAGGCCCTGAAACTCATCCGCGACGAGGAAGCCGCTCACATGGTGAACGACGATGAAGTGAAGCTAGCCGCAGTGCGGGCGGTTGAGCAGAACGGAATCGTTTTTCTCGACGAGATCGACAAGGTTGCCAAGCGCGCAGAGCACGGTGGTCCGGATGTCTCTCGCGAGGGAGTTCAGCGCGATTTGCTGCCGTTGGTGGAAGGCTCCACCGTGAGCACGAAATATGGGATGGTGCGAACGGATCACATACTCTTCATTGCGTCCGGTGCGTTCCAGATGACGAAACCGTCCGACTTGATCCCGGAACTCCAAGGACGATTGCCCATCCGGGTGGAGCTGGATGCGCTGGGGGTAGAGGATTTCGTCCGCATCCTCACCGAGCCGGACGCAAGCCTGACGGAGCAGTACTCGGCGCTACTGGGCACGGAAAACGTGAAACTACAGTTTGCGGCAGATGGCGTGCGCAGGTTGGCCGAGATCGCGTTCGAGGCGAACGAACGGACGGAGAACATTGGTGCGAGACGACTGTATACGGTTGTCGAGCGTTTGCTCGAAGACATTTCCTTCGAGGCCGCCGACAGTTCAGGGCAGTCCGTAGTGGTCGACCGCGCGTACGTGGACGAGCATCTAGGCGACGTCAGTCAGGACGAAGATTTGGCGCGCTATATCCTATAGGCTGGTTGTGTGAAGGCCGAGCCCCGTTCCGCGGTCTAGCATCAAACGCCATGATGTCCGATACGGAGCACCAACTCGTTCACTTAGCGTCCGATCAAACTGTGAAACACTATGCCGGCACCCCGTGTCACTGAACTGAAGCTGCATCAGAAGTCTCGGGTTCTCGAAATCGCGTTCGAAGATGGGACTCGGTTCCATTTGACCTGCGAGTACCTTCGAGTGCAATCGCCGTCCGCCGAGGTACGCGGGCACGGACCGGGACAGGAAGTGCTGCAGGTAGGAAAGGAGAACGTAAACGTCAGCGCCATCGAACCGGTCGGGAACTATGGCGTAAAGCTGGTGTTCGACGACGGCCATGACACCGGAATCTATTCCTGGGCTTTCCTGCATGAGCTCGCTGTCAACAGCGAGCAGAATTGGAAGCAGTACCTCTCGCGATTGGAGCAAGCCGGTTACCGGCGAGCCGAACCGACCAGGGATTGAGCTGGGCGCCCCATGGACGAAGAAAAGAGCACGCACTTCGGCTACAAGCGGGTCTCCGTGCACGAGAAGGCCGGCCTGGTTGGGCAGGTCTTCGATTCGGTGGCCGATCACTACGATCTGATGAACGATCTCATGTCCTGCGGGGTGCACCGACTGTGGAAGCGTTTCACCGTTGATCAGGCGCGGCTCCGTCCCGGTGAGCGTGTGCTGGATCTTGCCGGCGGTACGGGGGATCTCACGGCAAGAATGGCGCCCGTCGTCGAGCCGGATGGTCAGGTCGTACTCGCCGACATCAACGAATCCATGTTGCGCCTGGGGCGTGATCGGCTGCTCGACGAGGGGATTGCGCGCAGTGTGGCCTATGCGATTGCCGACGCCCAGCGGCTGCCGTTCGCGAACGATAGCTTCGATTGTGTGACCATGGCTTTCGGCCTGCGCAACGTCACGAACAAGGAGCAGGCGCTGAAATCGTTGTTTCAAGTTCTTCGACCTGGCGGGCGGCTACTGGTTCTCGAGTTTTCGAAGGTGGCAGCGCCCGGACTCAAGCCGTTATACGACGCCTACTCCTTCGCCGTGCTACCCGTGCTCGGTCGATTCATCGCAGGCGATGCAGATAGCTACCGTTACCTTGCCGAGTCCATTCGAATGCATCCGGATCAAGAGACGCTCAAGGCCATGATGGAGGAATCTGGCTTCGAGCAGTGCCGCTATTTGAATCTTTCCGGCGGTGTCGTCGCACTTCACAAGGGGTACAAGCTGTGAGCCCTTCGAGAGTGGCCGCGGCCTCGCTGGAAGCGACGCTCAACGCATATCTCGCGCGTGATCCCGAAGTCCGGGCCCGCCTCGGCGGGCTCGAAGGCCGTGTTCTCGGCATCGAGCTGGTTGATCTGGGAGTGCTGATGTACCTGATGCCCAGTGCTGCCGGGGTGGAGGTGGCATGCACCAACGATGGGGAGCCCGACGTGGTCGTGCGCGGATCGCCGCTGGCGCTGGCCAGGCTCGCATTGGAACCCGGTACGGGATCCGAGGTCGAGTTCATGGGCGACGTCGGCGTCGCGCAGCGATTTCAGGAGATCTTGTCCCAAGTCGAACCGGACTGGGAAGAAGCGCTCTCACGGTTAACTGGTGACGTCGCTGCGCACCAGCTGGGCG
>JBFGYN010000096.1:0-11043 GCA_041587415.1 Candidatus Competibacterales bacterium
GGTCGTGATGGGCCAGGTGATACATTCGTGCCTGGGCTTCTTTGATGGCGGCAACATGGGCGAATACGGCGACGTAATGGCTGAGATTGCCGGCATTGTCGCGGACGCTGTGAATGGTCAGCCACTCGGTGTACACGGAGCCGTCTTTGCGCCGGTTGCTTACCTCGCCCTCCCAATGGCCGGTTTCGATGAGGCCAGCCCACATCTCTTGCGCCAAATCGGCGGGCTGTAGATTCGACTTGAAAATGCGCGGATTCTTGCCAATGAGCTCTTCGGCGGCATAACCGCTGATTTCCGCAAAAGCGGGGTTCGCGGCGACAATGGTTCCCTCCGAGTCCGTGACGAGCACGCCTTCCGGCGTGCTATCGAAAACGATGGCAGCCTGGCGGAGAGACTGCGCCGCGAGATCACGCGCCATGGCGGTTCCCAGAGTGTCCGCTGCCGCGACCAAGATTTCCTGTTCTTTCGGAAGCCAAGTTCGGTCGCGTTCGCAATCTTCAATGCTGATGTGACCCCAGAATTCCTCGTTGATCTGTATTGGCACCATCAGCAACGACCTTATCCCGTGCGATTCGAGCAATGCGCGTTCTTGCACTGGAAAGTTGCTGGCAACGCCGCACAGAAGCTCACCGCGGCCAAGGCACTTGGCCCATCGCGACAGCCCGCTTTCCCGGTAGTGGATAACCTCGGGAGTCGCTTCTTGGCGCGAGTTCGAAGCATCCGACGCACGCCACTGATGCACCAGATGCGCGTGCCACTGATTGTCTTCCGCACGCCTGTTTTGGTAGAGCATTACTCGACTCGCCCCAATGGCCTCGCCGAGGCGCGCGAGAACCGTTTCGATGGCCTGTTCCCAATACTCGCTCCCCAGCAGAGCGCGCGCGGAATAGCCGATGGCATCGAGAATCCGATTCGCCGAAAGCGCGGCACGCTGAGCACCCTGTAATTGCTGCTCTCTGCGTTCGAGCATCCTGATCGTGGTGAAGGCGATCGACGCCATGAGAAGCAAACCGCCAACGCTGACTGCAATCAGCACCCACTGACTGGTCCGGCGGGTGACTTCCATTTGCCGAGCCATGCCGTCGGTATCGTTTCGTCTCAGTGCCACCGTCTCCCGAGTGTGCTCGGTCAACTGGGCTGCTACCTCGCGATGAGTCGCCAGCAGATGCTGAATATGTTCGCGAAGGACCAGTTGCTTCCGCCGGAGGGCGAACGGATCCTCCGTGCCCCGGTCGAAGTCCACGACATGCTGGGCAAGCTGGCGGACGTTGCCCGCGAGGATCGGGTTTCGCTGGGCAAGCGGACTGCCCTGAAACGCTTCGGCAGCGGATTGAAATGTGGCGGCGGATTTTTCGAATTGCCCCTCCAATTCGCCGAGTGCATCGATCTGATCGACGTCGGCAACCGCACTCAGCAAGGCGAGCAGAAGATTTCCTTCCGCTTTGATATCGATGGCGACGCTCAGGTCGCGGGTGGTTGCCTCGACCAATTCGGGAGTGGCCAACGAGAGCTGTTCGGTCAGATCGCGAAATCCTTGGTTCAACTCGCCGATGGCCCGGTCAATCTTGGGCGCGAGGAGTTGACGATAGCTTTCGAGGCGCCCGCTGAACGAGTCCTCCGAAGACAGGAACGGCTTTACTGCCTGGGACAGGGATTCGAAGTCGTCTTCGGAAAGCGTGCCCCGGAGGGAAGCCAGGCGGTCCTGTATCGCTTTGGCGCTTTCATGGCTTGGGCTCGCACCACTGACCAGGTGGTCGAGCTCCAGTAAGGCCAACACTCGCGGATGCAGCACATCACGCAGTTTCCGTACACCGGCGTTTTGGCGCCGCAGCGCGCGGCGTGCAAACAGCTGATTGAGCGATCCCACCCCGTAGACGACTGGGCTGACGGTGTCGATCAGCTTGCTGTGCACGCTTTGGATGCGCAACCAAGCCTCTTTTTGCCGCGCTGCGAGATGGATGCGTTGATAGTTGGCCGCTTTCAGTTTCGCGAGCGTGCTTCGCATGGTTTGCACGGCCTGGCGCGCCTTGTTGGTCGTACCCTCGTGGTCTTGGCCATTGAGCAGTCCAAGCTGACTTTCCACGTCCGCCAAGAGCACGTCCAATCGTAAGCTCGTGGCGTCCAACTCACTGCGGTCATTGGCCGTGCTCAGGGTCGGAGTGGTCGCCGCAAGCAGCGCGTTGATGCCCGACAGGCGTAACGCCGCAAGCAGTTCCGGCAACGCTTCCGTAGTGGTTCGTTGAACCGCCGTACTGAGCCGGTTCTGAGTAACCAGGGCAATGGTGACGGCGAAAACCAGAATGACGGCGATGCCGGCAAATGCTGAGAACAACAGGGCTTTACTACCCCCGATGTCCGGATTTTCGGGCCCGCCGAGCGTCGTTGATCGAGTCACCGATGAACCTCGCTCACTCCGTGGCGCGCGAGAATCTCGGCGGCATTCGAGCTGTCAATCGCCATGGTGGCCAGGGTTACGCGCCTGGGCACCGATTCACCTTTCAGGTAGCGCAGGGCTTGACGAATAGCTTCCTCCCCGGGGGGCTTGTACAAGAATGTCGCAGTCAGAATGCCCTGTTGCACCCAGCGCACTCCCTCGGCGGGAATGCCGTCGATGCCCAAAAACGCCATCTCGCCCTCGCGCTGCGTATCCTGGGCGGCGAGATAGGCGCCATAAGCCATGGGGTCGTTGTGGGCATAGACCAGATCGATCACGGGGTACGATTCCAGGGCACCCGCCATGATCTCGTAGGCCTGATCCTGCTTCCAGTCCCCATCTTGAGGGGGATTGAGAATCTGGATACCCGGTTCGCCGCTGACCGCCTCGACGAAGCCGGCGTGTCTGTCCTGTGCGGGCGTGGAAGCCATACCACCCCAGATTTCCACAACGTTGCCCACTGCATTGCCCGGGCCGCCCAGGTGCTCCACTGCATAGCGGCCGGCCGCACGACCTATTTCTCGGTTGTCACCACCGATAAACTGCGCATAACGGTCGTTCGCAACGTCACGGTCCAGCACGAATACCGGAATACCGGCGTCGAAAGCCTTGTTCACGACCGGGGTCAGTGCGTCGGCTACCTTGGGTGAGAGCAGAATGGCATCTACCCCGAGCGCGATCATTTCCTCCACATCGTTTGATTGTTTGGTCGCGTCGTCCATTCCGTCGGTGACCAGGAGTTTGATTTCGGGATGGCGCGCCGCTTCCTCGCGCAACTCCTTGTTGAACAGCAGACGCCATGGCTCGGTCGTCGTTGCCTGGGAAAATCCGATGAACAGCTGCGCCTTGTGCTGACCGGATCCGGGTCGTGGGCCAGCGGTTTCTGGCGGTAGGCCCATTGACGTGCGATAAATTCTGCGTTGCTTTTCGGCGCCGAGATGCTCAGTGATGTCATTCCAATCGGCGGCCACCCTGTCTAGGGCCTGCTTTACCGGCAGCTCGAGATGTAGCGCCTTGCTGAGGTGAGTTTCCAGCGCGGTGGTATACCGGAAGAAGCCTGGAATGCGCAGATCCAGGGCGGCCAATGGGGAGTCCAGACTGTTGCGTAGCACACTCAGGTATTCGGACGCCGCGCCGTGCGGCAAGGCGCGTGTCCAAGCATCGATTTCTGTGAAGTGCGTCCACCGGTACGGGTTGATCCCGGTCCCGGCGGTCAGCACATCGCGGAGCGAATTCTCGGGACTCGCGAACCACATGATGTAGTCCCACGCGGCCTCCTGTTGTCGACTGTTTTTCGGCACACTTGCCACCCAACCGCCGAAGGCCAGAAAGGGTACCTTGTGGGGATCGGCCATCTGGTCCCACTGCCATGTGCGGCCATTCCACGTTTCGTTGCTCCCCGGCAACACGAAAAAGCCGACTCTGCCGCCTACTTTCGAGAATCCGGGGTCATTCGCGATCTGGGCAGTATCCCCCCAATCGAGGACCATTGCCGTTTGCCCGGAAAGGAACGCTTCTCGAGCCTGGACAATGCCAAAGTCCTTGGCGCCAGGAGGGCAGAACTGAAGTATGTCCACGTACTCTTGCACTGCTCGATTCCAACCCGGGTTGTTGATATGAGCGCGTCCCGTGTCGGGATCGAAAAATTGAGCCCCGGGAAATTGCGGGTGGTTGGTGTACGCCGACGCACGACTGAAGACACCCCAGAATTGTTGCCCACCGCGTGCGAATGCCTCCGCAGTGCCGTACAGCTTGACGCCGTCGGGGCCATGTCGTCCGGTGAAGAACTCGGCGATATCCCGGTATTCCGCCCACGTATCGGGGGGCGCCAGCTCGTAGCGGTAGCGAGCCCGAAATGCGGCGCGGGTCGATGCATCCCGAAATAAATCCTTGCGGTAGTAACCGGTGAAAAGATCGCCGTCCACGGTAACCGCGATCCACTTGCCGTCCCAGGTCATGAGACGATCCCGGTAGATTTCGTGAATGTCGTCGAGACTGTCGCTCTCCGCAACCCAAGGCGGTAACTCGGCTAGGTAGGGGTGAAAGTCCCCCGCCCAAGCTGGCGCGTAGAGGATGACATCGTAGATTGCTTCGTCAGCGATCAGGGAATCAACATAGCGACCGAACAAATCGGCGAATGGGGTCGCGACGATCTTTGCACTCCCTCCCGTGCGCTTCTCCCAGGTGCGGGCATGCCTTCTCGCCGGATCGCCGATGGCCGAGGCATCCTGAACCCCGATGGTGATGTTGGCGCCATCGAAACGAGCGGGCGATTCCGCTCCCGCGACATCCAACATCGCGAGAATAAAAAAGGCGCATAGCAGGCACGCTCGTGCCACAGGAAACAGCATCGGTACTCCCTTCCACCGAATCGCACAGCGACGTCCGGCGCCGGCGACTTGCCCGATCCGTGGAGCTTGAAATTTCGGGCCAGACCGCGACCGATCCGCCCCCCGACGGTCGAGCCTTCATCATGATGTCGAGACGTCGGGAAAAATCGGACCGGATGCGGGTCGCGACAATGCTAAGCGACTTTAGGCGCATAGGGATAGGGGTAAGGACTTGAAATCTGATCTCCAAGGGTGCCCTTTCCAGACCGTACAGGGCACAATGCCGCGCTCGGAAGCCCCGCAAGGAACTGAGCGGCATGAACAGCGAACGTACCGACCGGCTGGCCGTCCTCATCGACGCCGACAATGCACAGCCTTCAATCGTGGAGGGATTACTCGCTGAGGTCGCCAAGTATGGGACGGCCAGCGTCAAACGCATTTATGGCGATTGGACCGGCACGCATCTGAAGGGATGGAAGGAGGTACTGCTCCAGCATTCCATTCAGCCCATTCAGCAATTCCGCTACACGGTTGGCAAAAATGCAACCGACGCGGCCATGATCATCGACGCGATGGATCTACTCTACACGGAGAAATTGGACGGCTTCTGTGTCGTCTCCAGCGATAGCGATTTCACCAAACTCGCCGCTCGAATTCGGGAATCCGGTCTGGTGGTCTACGGTTTCGGCGAGAAGAAGACGCCGGAGCCGTTCGTCGTCGCCTGCGACAAGTTCATCTACACGGAAGTGCTGCTGGGCAAGGAAAATGAAAGCGCCTCGGTCAAGCGGAAATCTGCCCGATCCCTCAAGCAGGACACCAAGCTCGTGACACTGTTGCGGAACGCCGTCGAGGCCTCATCGGACGACAGCGGCTGGGCCCACCTGGCGACCGTTGGCAGCAATGTGGCGAAGCAGGCGCCGGACTTCGATCCCCGCAACTATGGCTACAAGCGCTTGCGTGAGCTGGTTGCCGCTACTGATCTTTTCGAGATCGAGGAGCGAAAAGCCGGAGACGGCGAATCTCGGCTCTACTACCTGCGGGACAAGCGCAAGAAATAGCCTCGGCCCCGATCGCTCACCACCCACCTTGCTACCGTCGAAAGTGCGCAGGGCGCATCACGTCACGGTTTCTTGAAGTATTTAGAATCAATACCGTATTTCAATCGCAAAAAAGCGAATACGAGTGCCCGGGTGCGGGACGTGGGCTCGCGACGACTGTCGCTTTCCGCCGCAGGCCGACCCAGCGCCGGCGACGCCCACGCGATGTTGGGGCCAAGTCATTATTCGGATAATGAAATTCGCTCCGCATCCTGCCCGAATTCCGCAAGTCCGCCCAATATGTCAGACATTTTGGGCTCGATCCGCCGAGCGCGAGGACAACGCGGCCATGGCGTTTCGGCACATATCGTGCCTTACAAACAGTCGACGTTTGTTTTCCCAATCAGAATAGGACGCGCTGCAAGTTGGAGCTCCGAAAATTAACGACCGAGCTGCGTCCCCATGCTGCGAATGACGCGGCGGCAACCGGACCCGAATCGACGGCGGTGAGGTTCGCTCACTCTTCGCCCGACCCGGAGTTTTGGATCCGGAAACGTCTGCCCCATGGTCTGTGGGTGTGTCGAGACCTCCGAACCGAGCTGTCTCGCTGCGCGCAAACCCACGGAATCGCGACGACGTAGGATAGGACTGTCCACGTGCAATCTGATACAGCTCGAGAATTGCGTACTCCGTTGCGGGAGGAATGGCACCTGGAGGGCATACTGGGGCAAGGCCGAACCTGGTCGATCCCAGTGCGACCATTGCCATTTTCCATCGGGCGCCACGACAGCTGCCATCTTCATCTGGCGTCCCAGGAAGTCTCTCGGAATCACGCCGAAATCATCCAACGTGGCGGAAGACTGTGGATTCGTGACCTGGGAAGCACGAATGGAACTTTTCTCAACCACGAACGGTTGAATGGCGAGGCTCTGCTCCAAAAACAGGACATATTGCATTTCGGGTCCGTGGAATTTCGTGTGGACTTTCGTGAGACGAAGCTGCAGGCCCCGGTCGACGCCATGTCCACGGGGATATTCACGTCCCAGCAAAATCTACCCGATCAGTTCGTAAGGTGCTCCGGTGAGTTTGAGCAGATGCTGCGAGACGGCGCCGTCACGGCCATGTTTCAGCCGATTGTCCGCGTGAGTGACCGCCACGTGATCGGATTCGAACTCCTGGGCCGCGGCGATCACCCCGGTCTGCCGACGGCACCCCTCGAACTGTTCAGCATTGCGGAGCGACTTGGCAAGGAAGTGGAGTTGAGCCACTTGTTTCGCGTCAAAGGCATTTCTTTGGCGCAAGGTCTTGGCGGGGGAGTTGAACTTTTCGTCAACAACCACCCGGAGGAGATCAATCGTCCGGACACCTTGGATGCCATGCGAAACTTGCGCGAAATGGCGCCGGATACCCCTTTGGTGGTCGAAATCCACGAGAAGACAGTCACCGATCTGCGTGCCATGCGAGAGCTCCGAAGCGTCTTGAGGGACCTGAACATCGGCCTCGCATACGACGATTTCGGTGCAGGCCAGGCTCGATTGCTGGAGCTGATCGAAGTGCCTCCGGACTACCTCAAGTTCGACGCCTTCCTGGTTCGGGATGTACACCGGCAGCCCGAGCGGTTCCGACGCGCTCTGGCCGTGCTCGTGCAAATGGCGCGGGAACTGGGCGTGGTGCCGTTGGCCGAAGGGGTGGAATCCGAAGGCGAGGCAGTTGCCTGTCAGGAGATCGGATTCGAAGCGGCACAGGGCTTCTATTTTGGGCGGCCAGCGCCGCTTGGCTGACCGGCAAATCTCACTGCGTTAAGAAACATCCCACCGGATTGAGTTGAAGGCATTTCGGGCGCGCGGGAACGCCGTCGGGCTAGCCCACAGCGACCAGAACCACCGATACATTGTCGTAGCCGCCTCGGTCGTTCGATTGCTGCACGAGTTGCTGGGCGCAGACACCCAAGTCGTCCCCGTGCTTTCGAATGGTCGCATCGATCTCGTGGTCCGCCACCAAATTTGTCAGCCCGTCGGAGCACAATAAGTACACGTCCCCAGGTTTCGTCTCGTGCTGTTGAACCTCCGGCTCGACCTCCCGGCTAGCGCCCAGGGCGCGGGTAATGACGTGCCTATGGGTGGTGTGTCCAGCCTCGCTTGCCGTGAGGTATCCGTTCTGGATGAGTTCCTGGACCAGTGAATGATCCTCGGTCAGCTGCTCGAGCGATCGGTCTCGCAGACGGTAGAGTCGGGAATCCCCTACGTGGGAGATGGTGACGCAACCGAATTGAAACAGTGCGACGACGACCGTCGTAGCCATGCCGTGGCACCCGGGCTGCACCAGGCTGCCGCGATAGATGGTGGAATTGACCTCGTGAACTGCCGCGTCGACCAGCATTTTCGCGGCAGTGCGACTGTCGTGGGGCTCACGAGCGTTGTCTCGGGAGGCGAGGGCCGCCTGAAGATTCGATTTGATCTGGTCCACCGCCAATCGGCTTGCGACGGCGCCGGAGTTTCTTCCACCCACTCCGTCTGCCAGCACGGCCAGACCGATGGACTCGTCCCAGCCCACCGCGTCTTCGTTTTGCTCGCGCACACGGCCGACGTGTGTCAGGCCGACGATTTCCATAGGTTCGTTCATGTCGACTCGAGTTCGTCCTGCTCTCTGAATCGCTCGAACGACTGCTTATTGGCCGCCTTGTCGTATGCCTCGTTCCCAGTGATGAGTTTGGCATCCAGGAGCTTTTGCAGCGACTGATCCATGGTTTGCATGCCCAGCAAAGCGCCGGTCTGCATGGCAGTCAGCAGCTGCTTGTTCTTTCCCTCGCGGATCATGTTGCCCGTCGCGGCGTTGTTCACCAGCACCTCGACCGCGGCCACTCGCCCTTTGCCGTCCGCTCGGCGAAGCAACTGCTGAGAGACGATGCCGCGCAGCGAGGTGGAAAGCATGTTTCGGATGCGGGCTCTTTCGGCACCGGGAAACATGTTGACGATCCGATCGACAGTCGCAGTGGCGCCGTTGGTGTGCAGGGTTGCCAAGATCAGGATGCCGGTCTCGGCTGCGCTGACCGCCAGACTCATTGTCTCCAGATCACGAAGCTCGCCAACGAGTATCACGTTCGGATCCTCTCTAAGCGCGGCGCGCAGCGCGCTCGCGAAGCTTTTGGTGTGAAAGCCAACCTCTTTTTGGCTGATCAGGGAATTATTGCGTTGGTGCAGAAACTCGACCGGATCTTCGATGGTAACGATGTGCGCTTTCCGGCACGCATTGATCTCGTTGACTGCCGCCGCCAGCGTGGTCGACTTGCCCGATCCGGTCGGGCCGACGACCAGCAACATGCCCTTTTTCTCGTGACAGAAGCTACGCAGGACCGGCGGCATGTTCAGCTCGTCCAGGGTCGGCACGACGCTGGGGATGGTCCGCAGCACGGCACCGATGCCGCCCAGGTGGCGAAACACGTTCACCCGAAATCGTGACAAATTTCCCAGGTCGTATGCGAAGTCCAACCCACACTTCGTGTCGAACGCCTTGCGCGCCTCGGCGGGCATGATTTCCTGAAGGAGTTCGCCTGTCTCGGCGATGGAGAGCTGTCGGTATTTTACCGGATACAGCTGTCCGTGGAGCCGGATCCAGGGCGCTTCGCCGGACATGATGTGCAAGTCCGACCCTTGTTGCTTGACAACCAATTCGAGGAAGGAATCGATGCGTGCCATGGCTGCTATTTTCCCTTATTGGTCCAGTCCGCCACGATCACCCCGCCAGCAGCGCCATTTTGGGCACTGCCTGCGGGTCAGTCACGAACTGCTGAAACTGCCGCTTGTCGGTGGCGTGATAATACGCGTCGTCCGGGTCGATCTGTCGCCTCTGCAGTGCCTCCATCAACGCTTGATCCATGAGCTGCATTCCCTGGTCCTTGCCGGTCTGGATGCAAGCCGGAATCTGGAATTTCTTGTCCGCCAAAATGAGGTGGGCGATCGCGTCGGTCATGACCAGAACCTCGGTGATCGCCATGTTTTCCCGACTATTCGCCTTGCGGACCAATGCCTGGCTAATGACACCCTTGAGATTGTGCGCGAGAAACATCTGACCGGTTGGGCGTTTGTCTTCCGGCAGACCATCCAGTAGCCGGTCCAGGGTCTTCGTGGCGCTCGTCGTGTGCAGCGTTCCGAAAACCAAGTGCCCGGTCTCGGCAGCCTCCATGGCCATGGCGACCGTTTCAGCGTCCCGAAGCTCGCCGACCAGAATGACGTCGGGATCCTGTCGGAGCGAGTCCCGGATACCCTCGGCGAAGCTGTCGACGTGGACCCCGATCTCGCGCTGCTTGATGAGCGATTTCTTGCTCGGATGGACGTATTCGATGGGATCCTCGAGCGTAATCATATTGAGGCGCCGGGTTTCGTTGAGATGGTTGATCATGGCGGCCAGGGTGCTCGACTTGCCCATTCCCGCCGCACCCGTGACCAGTATCAATCCGTGGGGCAATGTTGCGAGTTTCTTGGCAACTGGCGGGAGCCCGAGTGATTCCAGTGTCGGAATTTCGCCGGCGATCACCCGAAACGTTGCGCCGATCCCGCCCACTTTCTGGAACAGGTTGACGCGAAATCGACCCACGTCCTCTGCGGTGTAGGAGAAGTCGAGTTCGCTGTACTCCTCGAACTCCCTCAATTGCTCATCGCTCAAAATTTCTCCGATCAATTGGGAGAGCTCTTCGTTGGTCAAGTTCCGGTACTTCACCGGCACCAGTTCGCCGAACAAGCGCAAAAGTGGCGGGACGCCCACGGCGAGGTGGATGTCCGAGCAGCCCTGTTCACGGCCCAGCGTCAAAAAAGTGTCCAGGCGTGGCATCATGCCGCTCCTTTTGCGAGGTACTCGACCAGCACGTCACGTAACTCGCTGCATGTCTGATAGCGGTCATCCGGCTCCGTGGCCATTGCCTTCAGCACAATGTCCTCCACGGCACCGGGGATCGAATCGACGAGTTCGCGCGGTCGCGTAACTTGCCCTTCCAAGTGTTTGTAAAGAATAGATATGGCGTCGTCACCCACGTAGGGCGGGCGCCCGGTAAGCATTTCGTAGAGAATCACGCCGAGGCTGTAAATGTCGGCCCGGGCATCGAACTCCTTACCCCGAATCTGCTCGGGAGACATGTAGGTGGGCGTGCCCACGGCCATGCCGGTCGCCGTCAGGCGTGTGCCCGCAAAGCTGGCCGCAGCGGCCAGACCGAAATCCACGATTTTCACCTGATCGCTCTTGTTAACAA
>JBFGYN010000097.1:0-11019 GCA_041587415.1 Candidatus Competibacterales bacterium
AAGTTGTCGCTACGGCTACAACTTTTCGTCCAGGGCGCTTGCATGCAAAGGCAAGCGCCCGCTCGGTGAGGGGCGATGATTCACTGGATCACCGCCCCTCGCCTCGCCCAGAGCGGCGCCACGACGGCTGCGAATTCCGCCAGCATCCGGGGTCCCTGATGAAGTATCCGGCCTAGGCGTATCCTCGGGCGACCATGTCGACACGAGGCAGGTGGTTACATCTTCATGGGTAGGGAACACGATGGAACGCGGGTCCTCCTCGACTACAAGGCATGCTATGAGGAGATCATCGCGCTCTGCGAGGAGGCACGCGAGGCAGTCTACATTACCGCCTGGCTCATCGACTTCAATTACCCAATGAACGGGAAGTTCACGATGCTCCAGCTGATCGAACGGATGTGCGCTCGTGGTGTCCAGGTCCACATCCTTCTGACGCCGAACGTGCTGTATGACATCAAGCCACCCGAGCCGCCGCACGAACTGTGCGCGATCAAGACGGGCCGAACCTACGGCCCCCGCTTCAGCGCAGCCGAGCGCCTTTTCATCCGAAAGCAGTCCAAGCCCGGCCCTGACTACGATTTCAAGAGGCTTTCCCTGCATCAGAAGTACCTTGTCGTCGACGGGCGGCGGACCCTGATCAGCTCGGTGGACGTTAGCAAACAGCGGTGTGGTTCCGAAATTACGGGCGAGACAAACGCCGACGGGTATATCTGGGCCGAGTCCGCCGTGGTAACCGACTGCGACGAAGCCCTCTGGGCATACTGCAGGGAGAACTTCGCGACGGCCGGCGCGGCGGAGTTGAACCGCCTGCCTTGGCTGGGGCCGTTCGCCACACCCAGTCGCGAGGCGAGAGTGCTCTGCGATCTCGTTCGCGAGAGCGAGCGCCTCGTCTACATCGAGAATCAGTATCTCGGTGTCCTCGCCACCACCGAGGACGAGCATGACCTCCTGGGAGCACTGAGCGAGCGCCTGGCGCGCGCGATCCGAAACGACGAGCAGTTTTTCGTCGTGATCGTGACGAACTATGACCATGTGGACTCGAACGTGATCATGCGTTTTACGCTCAGACGGCACCTCTACCGTGCGCTTGCCGACATCCGTCGCCGCGTTACAGGGGCGGGTGTCTCCGCCGAACGGCTGCGCGATCATCTCGCCGCTGTTTCTCTGAACCGAAACGGGGCGTCCGTTTACATCCACGCAAAGGTTCTCATTCAAGACGGCCGGCAGGCCGTGGTCAGCTCGTCGAATTTGATCGACCGCAGTCTGTCTTTGAGCGATTCCGACCGTGAGCTCGGCGTCCTCCTGAACGACGCGGAATTGGCCGGCGATCTTCTCCAGCGACTGGTCGCAAAACATCTCGGCGAGGCCGAAGTCGGCCCTGTCCTGGAACCCGAGCAGATCTTCGAGCTGGCACGAAGCGGCGCCGGTCACTTTACGCCGCTTCCCCCGGATGCCGGGGGACTCCCGCACGACTTGGCATTCCGCGTCGCGACGACAATTCTGCCAAGCTTGGGATAGCCGAGGAAAAGCCTAACCCACGCAATATTCTGGCGAGAGCCCCCCCGATCAGCTGTCGGATTCCGCGGCGATCGGTTGTCCAAAAAGGATGCTGTCAAAGAAGGAGCCCACGTAGTAGCGCTTGCCGGCGATATCGACCGGAACGTAGTTTCGAGTGTTGTCCAGGTAACCGCGCTTCATATACGCGAAACTCAGCTTCCGCTCCGGCAGCAGATATTGACCATACTCACGCCGGACGAATTCCGAGGCCTTCGTCAGGCCATGGAAGGGAATGCTTGGGAACAGGTGATGCTCCACGTGACAGTGGTGAAAGTAGCAGCCAAGCCGATCCAGCCAGGACCCCATCGTGAGATTGGTGATGTTGAAGATCATCAGCTCGTATTCCGCCGGGTCGTGCTGTTCGGAGTTGAGGCTGTATTCGCTGGCATGGGTGCCGAATACGATGGCAATAAACGCATAGCCAACGAAAAGCGGACCCACCAGGATCGCTGCGGCGACCTGCCAATCGAGCATCGCGAAGGCTCCCGCCCACAGTGCCAGGTTCGCGGCGACTTCAACGACATCGGTTGAGCTGCGGATGCGCTGAAACACGCTGAACTCGTACCGGATCAGCACCACCGGTGGAAGAATCAGCAACATGCCGGTGATGATGAGGAAGTTCTGCACCACTGCCGGCAGCGGCGTGTAGATTCTGTCAAAAACGAAGTGCGCAATACGAGCCTTGCTGCCGGACCGCGGCTTTACCTTCGGATCCTGAAAGCTCTGGTTATTCCTGTGATGGAGCAGGTGCGAGCGTCGAAACGCGCTGAAGCGGCTCAGCAGCGGCAGCGAGAACACCGTGCCGACGAGACGGTTCAGCCATTTCTTGGTGAATGCGGCTTCGTGGGCACAGTCGTGCACGATGGCGCTTACACCATAATAGTTCACGCCCTGAACCAACGTCAGGAGCCCCAGGAGCAGGATCTGCCCGTGAACCGCCGACCAGGCCAGCAGGGCAGCGGTAATTCCCACACGCGCCGTCATTGCGGCCGTGCTGAAAGCCATCTTCATGTTGTTGGGGTCGAACAGCTCTGGCTCTTCGGACTGAAGGCGGGCAGCGATTCTCGAGGCCTTCGGCAGTACGATCTCTTTGTTCAGAACCTTTTCGACGAAACGGCTGTACGGCATGCGCGAGAAGTCCTCGTGCCGTTCGGGCTCAGCAGACGCCGGGCGAAGCGCCGCTGGCCTGGTGCTGTTGCCGATCGGGGAACTCGTCTTGCCCCGAAACAGCCCGGAGACCCATTTCTTCACATCGGTCTTGCGGGCCGCCGGGTTTCCCGTGTGGGTAAAGGCCTCGATCCAGATGCGTTCCGCCGGCACACCGGCCGTTTTGAGGTATTCCTGAACCGATCTCAGGTAACCGTCAGGACCGCACACGCAGAACAGCGCGTCGGGCGTCGACCGCACCAGCTGCTCGACGTCGTGCCGTGTAAGATGTCCCTCCTCCCGAGTGGCGCGCAGGGTCAGCGCTATGTTGGCATGTTCGTTGGCCGCTGCTCGCAGTTCGTCGACATAGGCGAACCGGTCGCGCGTCGGGGCCGAGTAATGAATCCGGAGCCGTTGTCCCGTGTCATCCCGAATGATGGACCGGCACATCGCGAGGGCGGGCGTCATTCCGATGCCGGCGACCAGGCACACCACGGGCCGCTGCTCCGTCGCCTCGAGATAATGCTCGCCTTGGGGGTTGGATATCCTGATCAGGGTATCCTCCCGGCAGTTGTCGATGATCCAGCGCGAGAAAAACCCGTGCGGTTCGCGTTTGACCGTAATCTCCCGGTAATCGGTTTCGCTGCTTGCCGAGGTCAGTGTGTACGGGCGCTCGACCCACCGGCCATCGATCTGCGTCTGGACGACGATGTGCTGCCCCGGTTTGGCCGGCAACAGCGGGCTGCCACAGGGCCTAAACGGCAAGGCGTAGGTGTCCGGGGTCACCTGGATGATCTCCGCCGCCATGACTGGGACCCAGTCGGCCCGCCCGACCATCGCCTGCACGCGCGGGCGGCAGCCACCACAAACCATGCTCGCCCCGCACGATTCAACCAACGCCTCGAGTGTCTGACATCCGCTCTGTATCGCTCGCCGCAAAGTGCCGCGGGTCACCGCCATGCACTCGCAGATGATCTCGCTATCGTTGTGCGGCACCGCTTTGTGATCGACCCGCAGTGTCCCCTTCTCCTGGAACAGCCTGCCTTGCCACGGGTAGAAGGGCGCGCAATCAACGACGCGGCAGTACACCTCCCCGAGTTCATCCCAGGGGCCTCCTGCCGTTACCCCGATGATGCGCCCGCCAATCACCACCAGCTCACGTTCTGTGCCGGCATCGAGATCCCGAAAGCACAGCGTTTCGGCGGCTTCCGCCTCGATGCCCACAACACTCATGTTGAAGATGTCCTGACCGATCACTCTCGAGGACATGATGGACACACCGTCTTCCAGGTGATGCAGGGTGGTGATGCAGTCCTTGCCCATGAACTTGCCAGCGTGCCGCGTCATGACGCCACGTCGCGGAATCACATGGATTTTCTGAAGTGTCTCCATGTAGTCGCGGAGCTGGGGTGAGCGCTCGTACATGCGCAGGAAGTGCTCGCCCTCGATAGCGAGAACCTGCAGCGGACTCTCGGCCCTGACGGTTGCCATGCGCGGGGCTCGTCGTATCAATGCAAGCTCACCGAAGCACTGGCCTGGGCGAAGGCGGGTCAGTAGTGCCTCGCCCTCCGCTTCCTGCTTGTAAACGCCCGCCGTACCGGAGAGAACGAGATAACAGGTATCACCCGGACTGCCTTCTGTGAAAATCGTCTCTCCCTCGGCGAACGACCTCTCGTCGTACCACTCGCCGGTGTCGGCACTCAGGTCGAGCGCGCGGAAGAGCGCACTCTGCTGCATCAGAATCTCGTGCACTTGCTGCGAGCCGACCCGCAGAAGGTGCTCCTTGAGCGGGGAGTCCGCGGCCAACACGCGCTGAAAATCCGCCTTTCCAATCTTGAGCAGTGCAGTATCCGAGACCGTGCGGACACTCGCGTTGCGGCGGTTGGCACCAACCGACAACAGCGCTTGCTCGCCAAAATAGGCGCCAGCTTCCAGCTTGCGAAGCACGATCTCCTGGCCGTCGGACGTGGTGGCGAACACCTGCACGGTCCCCTCGAGGATCACATACATGTCCTCGCCGATCTCACCCTCGTGGAGGAAAGTCGTGCCGGCGGGAACATCAACCCGCCCGACCACCTGGACGAACTCCTCGAATTCCCCATCGCTCAGCGCATCGAACAGGCCGGTTGCTCCGAGCGAGTGTGCAAACGACTTCACCATTTCCAGGGGACCTTTGATTGCGTGACTTCGAATTTCCGGAAAATCTCGGATAACGTTCGGGCGTCCGCTTGATTATCGAACCAATTCAGCTGGTTAAAAGCGACGGGGTCACTTTCCAAGCGTAGCGCATTTGAAACGTCGTGCATGGTGGGCTTGCTTTCGAATGCATTCCCCGGCGCATGGACTCACGCACAGACCGATGTTTCCCATTTTCCACTAGACTCCTATGTGACCGGCTCTCGGGCACCGGACGGGCTTCGTTGATCGCACCCAGCCCGCATCGCCTGCCGGGCACGCGAATGAGTAGGCGGGGGTGGCAGGTCCGAGCGGGCACTTGGACAGAAGAGCGTAGCTGTAGCGACGGTTCGAGGGAAAGTGGGCACTCGGAGCTGCCAAAATCGTGCTGTCGCCGGCAGTGCGCTGCTGGCGACACACTGTATGCTGCCGAACGCGAATTGGATGACCTGACGCGATCACTGGGAGCGATTTCGAGCGGCCTGGTAAGCGTTGCGGGCTACGGAGGATTTCATCGTGAAGACACAAGAATTGTCGCGTCCGCGGTACGCGCTCGCGGCGTGCTTGGGCATCCTGAGTCTCGTCATGGGGATCGCGGCGAGTAATGCCGGGCCCACGGCGTGGCAACAGGTGAAAAACAATAACCACATCATCGATGCGCAGAAATCCGGGGACGGGGATCCCATGGCGGCGGGGGAAGTCACAGTGGACTTCTACGGCCACGCGGCGTTCAAGATGACGTCGCCGGCCGGCTTCACCATGCTGTTCGACCCGTGGCGCAACGACCCCTCTGGCGCCTGGGGTTTGTGGTTTCCAGAAGAATTCCCCGAAATCGAGGTGGACGCCATTCTCTCGACCCACGCCCACTTCGACCATGACGCCACGGAGCGACCGAACGGTCAGATGATCCTCGATCGCATGACCGGCACCTACCGCTTCAACGACGTGAGAATCACGGGGCTGGCGGACAAGCACCAGTGCGAGGCACCGGGCTGGTACAAGTGGACGGACGCGATGCCGGAGTTTGGCCAGCCCCAATGTCCGCCCGAGAATTTCCATCATTTGGACAACAACATCTACCTGCTCGAGACGGGCGGGCTGCGCATCGCAGTGTGGGGTGACAACCGGCAGAACCCGGCCGATCACGTGTGGGCGGCATTGACGGAGATCGACGTGCTCGTCCTGCCTGTTGACGCTTCGCAGCACATCTTGAGCTATCAACAAGCCGACGAAATCGTCGAGCGTATCAAACCCCATGTGATCATTCCGGAGCACTACCTGACCAAGGGCGCATCGATCACCCTGACGACGCTCGGCACTGCCGAAGAGTGGACCAAGCAGCAGAAGAACCACACCATGCTCGACTCGCCGACCCTGAAGCTCGAGGTGGCGGAGGTGCGAAAGATGGATCGCCACGTCCTCTATTTTGGCGCCCACCATCTCAAGGAGTAACGCGCCCTGTCGATCGCGGCCGAGACCAGTCATTTTCGAGGAGAGTGCGGTTGTAGTGGTTCCGAGTGCGCGCTTGGACAGAAAAGCGTATCTGTCGCGACGCTTTGAAGGAAGCTGCGTGCCAGGGAGGCCCGGAGACCGGATGTTGTCCACCAGCCGAATTTGGGGCGGACAACGGCGGGGCGAAGCATCGCCTTCGCGCACATTTCCGGCTTTCGGTACCGCGCCGTTCAAGAGTCCGTTCGGGCCACCTGCGGCCGAATCAGTCCCAGCGTGACTCTTCCTCGCGGCGCGTGAAGCCAATGATGCGGCCGTCGGCCAGTAGTTGGCGGATGCGCCACGGCACCCCGCCGGCGTCGAGTTCGACCAAGCCGATGCCGCTGCCGTTGAGCAGTCGCCTGCCATGTGCGGTGCCTTCCGGTTTGCGTGGAATCACGCGCATTTTGCGCCGACGGGTGAACCAGTTCAGCGGTGAACGTGGCGAGTACAACCAGCGGTTGGCACGGTCCAGCGCATCCAGCAGGCGCCCTGGAAACTCGTTGCGCAAACCGCTGCTGCAGATCTGCCAGATGTCCGGGCCCCGAATTCGTCCCCGCAATTCGACGTCGTAGACGAAGGAATAGTGCACGTCGCCGGACAGGACGACGAAGTGCCGCGGGGTCTTCTCATGGCGGAAAATATTGAGGATGGTGTGTGCCGCGCCCCGATGGCCCATCCAGTTCTCCGCATCCACCAGCAGGGGTTTTCCGAACCATGTGAAGATGCGCTGGATGGTTTCGATCAGCTTCACACCGAAGATCGGTGCCGATGACACCAGCAGCACCGCCGGCTGACCGCGCAGCCTGTGCTGCAGGTCTGTCAGCGCCTCCCAGTCCAGAAGGCCGGAAGGTTTTCGCGCTGACGACTCGGAGCGCCAGCGATGGGTACGGCCGTCGATGACAACGAGTGGCGGCTTCGTCGGCCAGGAAAAATGCCACGCGCGGAAGCGGAGCAGCCGCTCGATGCAGGCTTCGTGAGACGCACTGCCCGGCACGGCGAGGCTGCTTTGCAGCAGGTCTAGTGTTTCGCCGTCGAACGCCTCAGGGCGGTTGCCCCACCCCTGGTTGATCAGGTAGCCGAGCAGCGCGTTGCCGATGACACGGTTCGAGAACGGATGGCCGTAGACGATCTCCTCCCATTCCCGGCTCAGGTTCCAGTCGTCCGTTATGTCGTGATCGTCGAAAATCATGGCTACCGGCAGGTGTGCGAACAGCCTGCGTACTGCCGGTAGTTGGGCGACGAAGGTTTCGATCGCAGGGCGTTCCGCCTCGTACCGCGCGCGGGACGCGGCATCCAGCGAGGAGGGTTCATCGAGCTCGAGCACGCGCCACGGCGCAGGCGACCACACCAGCAGATACATCGCCAGTACCTCGGCCAGAGTAATCAGGTGGTTGTGCGCATTGTCAGTGGTGAATACCGGCTTCTCGACGCCGCCAAACAGCACCTCGATCAGCGCGTAGTTGCGTTTGTGCTGCGGCAGCAGTTGCTCGCGTCGATAGTAGCCGGCCGGATGGGCGTACAACGCCTCGGCGTCCGCTAGACCGGTTTCCTCGGCCCCTGGAAAGGTCTCAACCGGTAGGCCAAGCCGCCGGACAAGGTTGTGGATCGCGTGCAGCATCGGGCCGGCAACGTCATCGGCATAGATCTGGTCGCCCGAGAGCACCAGCGCCGACGGCCACACGGGCAACGTGTCGGGTGAAGCCGAATCCGACGCTGCCATGTCGCGCTGGTCCGAATTCTCTGCAATGCAGCGTACGAGAAGCCGGTCGGCCTGCACCAGGCCGTCGCCACCCGGATAGTGGGGCTTGCGACACGAGCCATGCAGCAATGAGCCGACCCGCGACGGCAGCACGAAGCCCGGCGAGGACCGGCCCGGGTAACAGAGGTCGGGGGCCCACTCGGACCAATCCTCCCAAGCCGCATCCGAGCCGTCCAGGGGTTGCAGTGTGAGCACATAGCCGATCCACCGGTCGCTCGGCAGCGCTTCCGCCAACGGCAGGTCAATCAACAGATAATGGAGCTCATTGCCTGCCGTGAGCAGCCGACACTCGGCAGTACCAGGCTCGAGTGAATAGCGGCGGGGCGACGCCTCGCCGCACTCGAGCTCGAGCCGTACCCGAACCGGTTCCCGGAGTGCGAGCCACAAGGTCAGTCGCTCGGGCATTGACCGGCGCATGATCGGGCCGGCGAGCACCAGTGGAAGCGCGGCCGACTTCACGTTCGGGCGCGTCTCCAGCACGCGTCAACTGGGCACAGCGCCGCGCAGAAGCCCTTGACGACGGGCTTCGACCGGGGCATCACGTGACCAAGCACCGCGAACGACACAAAGGACCCGTTCGCCCAGCATGGTCGGCGCAAGAGAAGATCGGTCGGTAGCCTCACGTTTCCGCCCTGGTGTCGATTACAGCGCGGCGGATTCTAACCCGATTGGTCGAGGCAATCCGAAATTGCTGATCGAGACCCACCCGCGTCGTCAGCCTTCGGCCGCCCTGGTTCGCGGTGAGTTCGCCCCCCTTCGTTGCGGTAGACGCGTAGAATGGCTACCCGGCAGCGCGACTTGGCCCGCGCCGGCAGATTGACAACCTGCCCCCCAACTCATGGAGTGTGTGATGTGAAAAGGTCGGAGTTTGATTGTAGAAAAGGCGTTCGCACCGCACCGGCGCAGTACGTGGGGAGTCTTCGCGAACATCGGGTGACTTGACGAGATGGGGGAAGCAGAGCGCAGAGTTCCCACAGCCAGCGCGGGAGGCGAGGCGTCGTCCTCGGTTGACCGGGCGGCCGATCCCGCGCTCTGGGAATTCGTCCGCCTCGGTGCCTACCAGGTTCCAAGCCGCCCCGCCCGCAGTGCGGCGGCGAGCGCCTGGTCGTCCTTCAAGCAGATTTTCAGACGCGTGGATGAAGAATCGCAGGCGCCCGTCAAACAGGAAACCGAACTGTGCGCCCTGCCGCAGGTACGGCTGGCGCACCTGGTACCGCCCCTGGATTGGACCGACGCGGCGGCAGCACTCGGCACCTCGCTCAAAGACTGGATGAGCTCATCGGAGCCGGATTGGCCAGTGAAATTCGTGATTGGCCAGCCCTATGGGGGCCATGGGGAAATCGTCCGCCAGTGGGGGGCACAGCATGCGGCGGCTGTGGTCGCTGCGCCTTCTTACGAGCAGATTCTCGCTGGCGACAAACGCTATTTCGAGAGCTGGCCGACCACCGACCGGCCCTGGGTGCTCCCGAACCTGGAGCGGTGCTACTTGCGCCACGCGCGCGGCTTGCCGCTGGTGCGAGAACTGCTCGAAGAAGCCGAGAGTGGCCGTCTCGGGCGGGGTGTTATTGGCTGCGACAGCTGGGCCTGGGCCTACCTGCAACGCGTTTGGCCGGTGCCCCGGCCGGATGCGCTGACGCTGCAGGCATTTGATGGATCTCGGGTTACGCGACTACTGACCACCATGGTGGCGTCGCGCTCTCGCCAGCTGATCCGCTTTCGCAACGCCGCGACAGGCCACGACATCCTCACGGTGCCGGCCGGGGACGATGAGGTGAGGGTAGAAATCGCGCAGCTCGCCGCGCATTGCCGGGGCAACGTCGGAACGACCATCCGTTACTGGCGCGAACGGCTGCGGTCCGAACCTCACGCGCAAGAGACCGATTCTGACCTCGACGGGAAGACGCCGGAACACATCGAGCCCGGTGAGGAGAGCGTCTGGGTAGCCGCGCTGCCGGAACCCGCCTTTCCCCTCGAATCGGACGAAGAGATCGCCTTCGTACTGCACGCACTTCTGTTGCACTGTGGTCTACCGGCATCGCTGCTCCCTGAGCTGTTGCCGCTGTCGCACCATCGCTGCATGCCGATCCTCCTTCGGCTGAAGACCGCCGGCCTAGTGCAGTGCCGGAACGACCACTGGCGAGTCTCCGAGCTGGCCTACGCACTCGTGCGCACTATGCTGCAAGGTCGTGACTTCCTGACCGACAACTTCTGAGACGGCTCATGAAGGATGAAACCCAGCTAGCGCAGATCTTCAAGCCACTCGACCTCAGTACGGTGCTGGAGCTCTCGGCGATCGTTGCCGTGGCCGCCCTGCTGATCGCTGCCGCGCAAAGCGCCCTGCCCTGGGTCGCCAACCGGCTGCATGGCCAGAAGCGGCTGCACATGTTGGCCACGGTGCCGTTGATCAGACTTATCATCATTCTGACGGCTTTCGTGCTGATCGTGCCCCTGCTGGTCGAACCCTCGCTGCAGAATATGGTGGTGCTCCTCGGGACGGTTGGGCTGGCACTGGGCTTCGCTCTCAAGGATTACGCCAGCAGCCTCATTGCCGGCATCGTGGCGATCGGCGAAAAACCGTACCGCAATGGCGATTGGATCGAGGTGAATGGCGTGTACGGCGAGGTTCGCCATGTCGGCATGCGCACGGTACAACTGATCACCCCGGATGATACGGTGGTTTCCATTCCACACTCACGCCTGTGGAACGACCCGATCTTCAACGCCAACGACGGCAACCCGCGCCTGCAATGCGTTGCCGACTTCTATCTGCACCCTCAACACGATGCCGCGCAGGCTCAGCAGGTTCTTCGGGACGTCGCGCTGACCAGCCCGTACCTTCATGTGGATGAGCCCATCGCCGTCATCGTTCTGGTCGGCATGAACGACCGCCA
>JBFGYN010000098.1:0-10937 GCA_041587415.1 Candidatus Competibacterales bacterium
ATCACAAAGCCGACATAACCGACTTCTTCGCGTTCGTGAGCTACGACGATCCGGAAAAAGTCACGATGATCCTTGACGTTGACCCGTTGCTAGAGCCGTCGAACGGTCCCACGTATTTCCCGTTCGACCCGGGAATTCTGTACGAAATCAACGTGGACAACGATCAGGATGCGCGGCAAGACATCACGTTCCAGTTCCGATTCAAGACCGAGATCCGGAATCCGGACGTGTTCACCGTGGCAGTGGGCGCAGGCGGCGGTATACCGGCGCCTGCTAACTCGCCGCCTCCAATCCCGCCCGGGGCATCGGTCGTCCCGCCCGCGATTACAGCCCTGGACGGGCCGGACTCGAAAGGTCTCAATCTGCGCCAGACCTACACGGTGAGCATGATCCGAAACGATCGGAGTGGCAACAGGCCTCAACGGACGCGCCAGCGCCTGGGTGCGGGTCAAACTCTCGTGGCGGTTCCCTCCAACGTCGGGCCGCGCACGATGCCCGATTACCCCAGTTTGGCCAAGCAAGGCATCTACGACCTCGGCGACGGCATCCGCGTTTTTGCGGGCACCGTCGAGGATCCGTTCTGGATTGATCTCGGGGCCGCATTCGATTCGTTGAACTTCCGACCTGGCGCGTTCTTCACTGGCGTTCCGGGCGTGTTGGACGATCTCCAGGACGCAGACGATACCCGCAACTTTGCGCCCGACGACGTGGCCGGATTCAACGTGAATGCGATTGCGATCGAGGTCCCAATTGCGCTCCTGACCTCGGACGGTGAAGTCCACGACGCATCCGATCCGGAGGCCACCATCGGCGCGTGGGGCACGACATCGCGTCCCAAGATCCGCGTACTGCGAAAGAATCGGCCACCCGCCCTTTCGGGCCCCGCGATTCAGATTCAGCGCATGGCGAATCCGCTGTTCAACGAATTGCTCATCGGTGTCGGCTCCAAGGACAAGTTCAGCGGCAGCCTCCCGAAGAACGACGCTCAGTTCGCGAAGTTCGCCCTGGATCCCGTGCTTGCAAGAGTGCTCAACGCCGTGTACGACGCCACGGTCGCACCCGGCGTGCTGCCGATCCCGGCGCCACCGCGGACGGATATGCTGCCCCTGGTGCAGTATCTCCCGCCGATTGCTGCCCCCGGTACCCCGCCCGGGCCGGTCGCCGATCTGCTGCGCCTGAACACCGGTGTGCCGCCGACACCGGCCGATCGGCGCAGCCGGCTGGGCTTGCTGACGATCCTGGATGACGACACCACGAATGACGATCTCGCCGGTTTCCCGAACGGCCGACGCGTGTCGGACGACGTTGTGGACATCACCGCCCGCATTGTCGCGGGCGTACTCGCCGGGCCAGGGTTCAACGGCTTTCCGCACAATCGGATCGGGGATGGCGTAAACGCCAACGACGCGCCGTATCTGGAAACCTTCCCCTACCTGGGATACGCCCACTCGGGTGTCGAGAGCCGGCACACGGATCCGGGCGAGGTTGGCAGCTCGGGCGAGACGCTTGCCCAGTGATGCCCCGAACAGCGCACAGGGACGTGCGCCGGCATTTTGGAGGTGCGAAATGATCCGCGTTCTCGTTCTATGGGCTGCTCTGATGGCGCCCCTGCTCTCGCCAGCTGCGGCCTACCAGCCCAAAAACGATGACGAGGTTCTGGAGCGATTACCCAATGCAGTGCTTGAAGGAACACGTGCACGTGAAATGCACGCGCTGCGGGGCGCGCTGAGGAGAAATAGCCAAGACCTGAACACTGCGGTGCGTCTCGCCTGGCTCTATGTGAAAGCAGGCCGCGAGCACGGTGACCCGCGATTCGCGGGTTACGCGGAGGGGATTTTGGCACCCTGGTGGTCCGCTTCGGAGCCCCCTAGTGCCGTGTTGCTCATCAGGGCCACCTTGATGCAGAACCGGCATAGGTTCGAGCCGGCGCTGGATGACTTGGGCCGTCTGCTGAGCCGTGAACCAGGCAATGCCCAGGCTTGGCTGACCAAGTCCGTGATTCATCTCGTTCTCGGGGAATACGAGGATTCTCGAAAAGGGTGCCTCACCCTGTTGCGCTTGCGCCGGGCGCTACTCGCCGGAACCTGCCTGGCGGAGGTTGACGGTCGCACGGGGCGGGCCGATGCCGCCCTCGCCCTGCTTACGGATCTGCTGAAGCACGGAGGCATTCAAGCATTGGCCGAGGAAAGGCTATGGGCCATGACGGCAGCCGCTGACATGGCAGATCGCCTGGGACGACCTCGAGAAGCCAGGCATTGGTTCGAGGGCGCACTCTCCCTCGGCCACCGCGACATCTACCTGTTGGCAGCGTTTGCGGATTTTCTTATCCAGCACGGCGACAACGAAGCAGTGCTGGACTTGCTGGACGGGGAGACTCGAGCGACGCCGCTGCTGCTGCGACTCGCCACGGCCGAGCGTCGGCTGGGCGCCGATGGGTACCGGCGGCATCGAGACGAGCTCGCAATCCGGTTCGAGTCCGAACGCCGCCGAGGCGGCAGCGGACACCCCTCCGACGAAGCCTATTTCCTTCTGCACCTGATGGACCGCCCGCAAGATGCTCTGCGGCAGATCGAGATGCACTGGCGCAATCAGAAGGACCCGCGCGCCGCGCGCTTGATGGCAGATGCGGCTCTGGCAGCGGACGCCCCTCAGGTAATCGAGACGCTGCGGAAATGGATCGAGTCCACCGGATTTCAAGACACGCGATTGAGATCTCTCGTGATGCCTGCAGAGAGGTTGTGATCCATGCGCCGCATGATCGGAGTGCTATTGCTCATTGCAGCAGCGGTCCTTCCCACCGCGGCCAGCGCGCACCGGGCCAGCGACAGCTACCTGCGCCTCGATTTGGACAGCTTTCCGGCCACCGGCCGTTGGGACATTGCGCTGAGGGATCTCGATTTCGCCATCGGCCTGGACGCAAATCAGGATGGCACAATCACCTGGGGCGAAGTCCGCCGTGCGCACCGGCGAATCGAGGCGTACTCGCTTCCACGCCTGCAAATCACACAATCAGACAGCCAGTGTTCGGCTGTCCCACAAGCCCACCTGATCGAGAACAGAAGCGACGTCGCCTACGCAGTCCTGCAATTCGAACTGGCTTGTCCAGGCGTCGGCGGCAAGGTTGAAGTGCGTTACGGATTACTGTTTGAACTGGACCCGACCCATCGGGGAATCGCGAGCATCGAGCGCCGAGGCCAAACCCACACGACGGTCTTCTCGCCGGACAACGCACACCTGAAATTAGAGCACGAAAATCCCGATGCCGGGCAGGTCTTCGTCGACTACCTGCGAGAAGGCATTTGGCACATCTGGATTGGTCTGGACCATGTCCTATTCCTTGTCGCGTTGTTGTTGCCGAGTGTTCTCCTACGTGATGGCCACCACTGGCGAGCCAAGGCCGGTTTCGGGCCCACGATGAAAGACGTTTTGATCGTCGTGAGTGCATTCACCGCATCCCATTCGCTGGCACTGCTGTTGGCGGTGGCCGGCTGGGTTCGCATTCCAGCGCCCATTGTGGAGCCCGTGATCGCCGCGACGGTACTGCTCGCGGCACTGAACAATCTTTTCCCGGTCGTAGCGCTCGGGCGCGCGCGCTTCGCCTTCGCTCTCGGCTTGATTCACGGGCTTGGATTCGCGAACGTCTTGGCCGGCCTCGGGTTGCCGTCGGCGTCGCTGGCGATCGCCCTCGTCGGCTTCAACCTGGGCGTGGAAGTCGGGCAGTTCGTCCTGGTCGTGACCTTCTTGCCCATCGCCTATCTGACCAGGCACACGTTCGGCTATCGACGATTCGTCCTCGGCGGCGGCTCGCTGGCCGTGGCCGCGGTGTCGATCATTTGGATTCTCGAGCGAACGCTGAACTGGGCGATCCTGCCCGTCTGATTGGCCAGCGACCCGCGCGTAGCAGCGGTGTCCCCCTCCCGACCAGGCCTGTATGGCGATATTTCAGAGGGCCTTCGGGTCCTCCAGTTCCCTCACGCGTGCGCGAAATCCCACAGCTCGCCGCGGATCAGAAGCAATGCACCCTCGGCAGATTCGATATTGGGGTGATCGTGCCCTGCATGGGCGACGTGATAGTCGCCCGTGCGAACATAATGATCGCCTACATGAATCTCCCCCGATAGCACCAGGCACTCTTCGTCCACCGCATGGTGATGAGTGGGCAGGACGGCACCAGGTTGCAGGCGCCACAACGCCGTTTGAAAATTGCGCCGTCGATTCTGACGCAGTACTTTGACCTCGATCAGTGGGGCGATTCGAATCCAGTCGCCTTCTCGAAACCGGATGGTACTGGTGCCGTCCGGCGCGGGGGCTCGTACGCGGCCGAGGATGCGGGCACGCAAAGCCTCGATCCGATCACTCGGCGGCTGCTCTGGCCGAACGGCAGCCGCCAGTTCAGCGATCAACTCGAGTTCGAGAGCCATTTCACCCGTGTGGCCGATTCCGGTCATTGCGTTACCTGTTCCAGCAGGTCGCGCATTCGCGCCAAACCCCTGCGGATGTGTGATTTCACGGTACCCAGCGGCAGATCCAGCGCTTCGGCGATCTCACCGTGCGTCATGTCCCGGAAGAATGCGAGGCCGATGAGTTGGCGTTGCTGCTCCGGTAGGCTGCTCAGGCACTGGTGTACAGCCGAGCCTCGATCCAGAACAGCCAGCAGGTCGGGCACGTCGGCGATCGAAGCCGCCTCCACTTCCTTACCCAGTCGGTCACGTACTTCCCGCTGGCTGCGTCTCCTGCGCAACAAATCAAGCGCCTGACTTCGACACATGACGAGCATCCAAGCAATGGCGGGGCCCCGATTTCGATCGAACTGCCCGGCCCGTTGCCAGGCTTGTACATACACGTCGCAGACCACGTCTTCTGCGTCTTCGCGGCTCCCCGTAATGGTCTTGGCCAGGCCGAATACACGCGCAAGTGTCAGGTCGTAGAATTGGGACAATGCCGCCTCGTCTCCGCGTGCCATGGCCTCGACCAAATCATCCGCATTGACGGAGTCCATCACGGGAGCGCCGCTTCGTTCGGCCATATCGTTGAATGCGTCTCCTCAGCGCATGTTCGGTCTCCATGTACAGCATAGTTGAGTGCGACCTATCGGATCGAGTGGCTGGCGTTCCCTTCGCATCCAGGGATGGATAAACCTTCAACCCATTCTTGCGCCGCCGGGAAAAGGCGTTGCTCGTCACTCATTGACATCAAGTCAACTGCGCTCCTCGCGCCTTGGCCCGCGAGCTCAAAGGCGCTGGTGCGACAGTGCGCATAGATCAGGGCTTCCCTAGACATCCGGATCCGATGCGCCAATGGATGCAGCTGCGCAACCGTGTCGCCTCGGCGCCCGGGCGTGCGGGACTCGAGAGCCGACGCCCTCAGCGAACCTCAGCCGTTGTGCCACCCGGGCAGTGGTCGTGGCAAGGCAACTCCACGTCGTGGACGACAAAGTGGCGATTGTCCCTCAGACTAAGCTGTGAGGCCATCCGCCCGGGTCCCTCAAGGGGCGGGGTTGCGCCGTTCCCAGAGAGCCGGTCCCAATGAAGAAGTACTCGATTTTCAGCCTCGTTCGCAACGCGTTGAGTTATCACGAAAACTGGCAGCAGGCCTGGCGCAGCCCCGATCCGAAGGCCGAATATGACGTCGTCGTCATCGGTGGTGGGGGGCACGGCTTGGCCACCGCCTATTATCTGGCCAAAGAGCACGGCGTCACGAACGTGGCAGTGCTCGAGAAGGGATGGATCGGCGGTGGCAACACTGGCCGCAACACTACCATCGTGCGCTCGAACTACCTCTGGGACGAGGCCGCCCATCTCTACGAGAAAGCAATGAAGCTTTGGGAAGGGCTGAGTCAGGATCTCAATTTCAACGTCATGTTCAGTCAACGTGGCGTGTTGAATCTCGGGCACACCTTGCAGGACATGCGCGACATCGAGCGGCGGGTCAACGCGAATCGGCTAAACGGCATCGACAGCGAGCTGCTGCTGACAAGTGACGTGAAGCGAATGGTCCCAATCATCAACGCTTCACCGACTGCACGTTTTCCGATCCTGGGGGCTTCGTTTCAGGCGCGCGCCGGTGTTGCTCGCCACGACGCCGTCGCGTGGGGCTTCGCCCGGGGTGCCGATGCTCGTGGCGTGGACATCATTCAGAATTGCGAAGTCACCGGAATCCTGCGGCAGAATGGCAGAGTAACCGGTGTGGAAACCTCGCGAGGCACCATCAAATCAAAGAAAGTGGGTATCGTGGTGGCGGGTCATTCGAGCGTGCTCGCCAGCATGGCCGGGATTCGCCTTCCGATCGAAAGCCATCCACTGCAAGCGCTCGTTTCCGAACCTCTGAAGCCCGTACTGCATACCGTGGTCATGTCCAACGCCGTGCACGGGTACATCAGCCAGTCCGACAAGGGCGACCTGGTGATCGGCGCGGGGATTGACGGTTACAACGGCTACGGACAGCGGGGCAGCTACTCCATAATCGAGAGCACCGTCGCAGCAATCAAGGAACTGTTTCCAATTTTTAGCCGCGTCCGCTTGAACCGGCAATGGGGTGGCATCGTCGACGTGTGCCCGGACGCCTGCCCGATCATCGGCAAGATGCCTGTGAAGGGACTCTATCTCAATGGTGGTTGGGGCACCGGCGGTTTCAAGGCGACGCCGGGATCCGGCTGGGTATTCGCACACACCATCGCGCACGACAAGCCGCACGAGTTGAACCGGCCCTTCTCACTGGAACGTTTCATCAGCGGCGCGCTGATAGACGAGCACGGCGCAGCCGGGGTCGCTCACTAACATTGGCAACGCTCCGGGCGGCTGCGCCTTGGCGGGTCGGCCGAGCAATGACTGGGAATCCGGACCGATGAGCCGACGAGGCAAAGCAAAATGCTTCTAATCGAATGTCCCTGGTGCGGGACGCGGGATCAGCGCGAGTTCACCTGCGGTGGTGAGGCGCACATCGTGCGGCCCGCCGACCCGCACGATCTGAGTGACGAGGAATGGGCAGACTACCTGTTCATGCGCAAGAATCCGAAGGGACGCCACTTGGAACAATGGTGCCATACGGCCGGCTGCCGACGCTGGTTCAACGTGGTGCGGGATACGGTCAGCTATGAGATTTCGCACGTCTACAGGGCTGGCGCGGCACCGCCGGGGGAAGGGGTGTGATCCAGCATTATCGACTCGAAAACGGCGGGCGAATTGATCGAAGCGGGCCGATCTCGTTCACGTTCAACGGCACGCGCTACACAGGCTACCAAGGTGACACGGTCGCGTCCGCCTTGATCGCGAACGGTGTTCGTGTCGTCGCGCGCAGCTTCAAGTACCACCGTCCCCGCGGAATCATGGGTAGCGGTGCCGAGGAACCGAGCGCGCTGCTGCAGTTGGAGACGGGCGCCTACACGGTACCCAACGTCCGCGCCACACAACAGCCCCTGTACCACGATCTGGTGGCCAGCAGCGTCAATTGCTGGCCAAGTGTCAACTTTGACGTGAACGCCGTAACCAGCCGTTTCGCGCGAATTCTGCCGGCCGGCTTCTACTACAAGACGTTCATGTGGCCGCAGAGCTTCTGGAAGAACTTCTACGAGGATTCCATCCGCAAGGCCGCCGGGCTCGGCGAGTCGCCCGCGGAAGGAGATCCCGAGCACTACGACAAGACATTTGCTCACTGCGACGTTCTCGTGGCGGGCGCCGGACCCGCCGGAATCGCCGCGGCCCTTGCCGCGGGGCGAGCCGGGGCACGCGTCATTCTTGCGGACGAGCAACACGAATTGGGCGGCTCGCTGCTGGCCACGAGAGACGAAATCGGCGGCGAGCCCGCGGACGGATGGCTGCAGGCTCAACTGAGTGAACTGCAACGCATGCCCGAGGTTCGAAAACTGCCGTGCAGCACCGTGTACGGCTACTTCGATCACAACTGTCTCGCCATCCAAGAGCGGCTCAGCGAAGGAATGAAACCCGGCACCTACGAGGGGCCAAGGGAGCGCCTTTGGCTGGTGCGTGCGAAACAGGTCGTGCTCGCGACCGGCGCCATCGAACGCCCGCTGATCTTTTCGAACAACGATCGCCCGGGTGTCATGCTCGCGAGCGCAGTCACTAGTTACATCGTTCGATACGGTGTCCGGCCAGGCGATGCGGCGGTCGTGTTCACAAATAACGACAGTGCCTATCGGACGGCGCTCGACCTCCATTGCGCAGGCGTCACGGTGACGGCAGTGGTCGATGCGCGACCGGAGGCCGAAGGGGAGTGGCCGAGCCGAGTTCGGAAATCCGGTATCCGCATCATGCCCGGTCATGTGGTGGTGGACGTGCAGGGCACGAAGAAGGTCGAGGGCGCCAGAGTCATGGCGCTTTCGCCGAACGGGGAGGCGGTCAGCGGCTCGATTCAGGGATTGCGCTGTGACCTTCTGGCCGTGTCGGGCGGCTGGAACCCGACCGTGCATCTGCACGCGCAATCGGGCGCACGCCCGAAATGGGATGATTCGAAAGCGAGTTTCGTTCCGGGAACGGCGGTCCAGGCGGAGCGCTCGGCCGGTGCAGCCAATGGCACCTTCCGGCTAGGCGAATGTTTGAGCGAGGGCTTCCAGGCCGGCGCCGAGGCCGCCCGCTCGGCGGGGTTCGGCGATGCTGGGACTCCCGATTCGCCGGAGACCAACGAACCGGTGGAGCGACCGATGCTTCCACTCTGGCTGGTTCCGGGTCCAAAAGCGCCGGGGCGTCTTCCGAAGCAATTCGTGGATTTTCAGAATGACACCGGAGCGGCCGATTTGATGCTTGCGGTGCGCGAGGGCTATCGCTCCATCGAGCACGTGAAGCGCTACACCCTGCTTGGATTCGGTACCGATCAGGGCAAGCTCGGCAACGTCAACGGCATGGCGATTGTCGCCAAGTCGCTCGGCGCGGACATTTCCAGCACCGGAACGACGACATTCCGGCCCGCGTACACGCCGGTCACCTTCGGATCCATCGCCGGACACGACGTCGGCGAGCTGTTCGAGCCGATTCGCAAGACGGCCCTGCACCAGTGGCACGAGGAGCAGGGCGCCGAATTCGAGAACGTCGGGCAATGGAAGCGGCCCTGGTACTACCCCAAGGCCGGGGAGACCATACACGACGCGGTCAATCGCGAGTGTCGGGCAGTTCGAGATTCCGTCGGCATCATGGACGCCTCCACCCTCGGCAAGATAGAGATCAAAGGTCCGGACTCGGCGGAGTTTCTCGATCGAATGTACATCAATGGCTGGAAGAAGCTGGGAATCGGTCGAGCGCGGTACGGATTCATGTTGGGAGAAGACGGCATGGTATTGGACGACGGCGTCACCATCCGTTTGGCCGAAGACCATTACTTCATGCACACCACGACCGGCGGCGCCGCAACCGTCATGAAGTGGTTGGAGCGCTGGCTGCAGACCGAATGGCCGGAGCTGAAGGTTTTTCTGACCTCCGTGACCGACCACTGGGCCACGGCTGCGGTGGTCGGCCCGAGGAGCCGGGAGGTGGTGTCCGAGGTGTGTAACGGAATCGACTTGTCACGGGAAGCTTTTCCATTCATGGCGTCCCGCACCGGCAACGTAGCAGGTGTTCCCGCCCGAGTTAACCGCATCAGCTTCTCGGGTGAGCTCGCCTTCGAGGTGAACGTGCCGGCCAACTACGGGCGCCAGGTCTGGGAGGAGCTCATGGAGGCTGGAAAAGCCCATGGTATTACCCCGTATGGCACCGAGACGATGCACGTCTTGCGCGCCGAGAAAGGCTACGTCATCGTCGGTCAGGACACCGACGGTTCGGTCACGCCGATGGATCTCGGAATGGAAGGGATGATCGCCAAGCACAAGGATTTCATTGGCAAACGCTCCCTGTTTCGGGAGGACTGTCAGCGACCCGACCGAAAACAGTTGGTGGGGCTGCTGACCACCAATCCCGAGATCGTGCTTCCCGAAGGCGGGCAGATCACCACGGATGCAACAGTCCCGTTACCCGTGCCAATGATCGGACACGTGACCTCCAGCTACTTCAGCGCAAATCTCGGCCGCTCCATCGCGCTCGCTTTGGTGAAGGGCGGGCGCGAGCGACTGGGCGAGCGCGTTCAGGTCCCGCTGCGCGACGGGCGCATCATCGGCGCCGAGATCACCGATACCGTATTCCTCGATCCGGAGGGGGAGCGACAAAATGCCTGAGAGCCCACTCGTTCGTTTCCAGCTCGCGGATGCCGGGGGCATCGCTGCAGACGCCCAACTGGTCATGAGCGAGCGCCCATTTCTGGGGCACCTCAACTTGCGCGGCCGGCCCGAGGACCCGCAATTCCTGGCGGGCACAAGCCAGGTACTGGGCGTCGATTTGCCGCTCGAGCCCAACACCACCGCGGGCAGCACCGCGCAGGGACTCTTCTGGCTCGGACCGGATGAGTGGTTGATCTTGACCCCGCCCGGCGAGCAGGCGGGGCTCCAGACGCACCTGCTGGAAGTCTTGGACGGCGTGTTCGCCAACGTGGTGGATGTGTCGAGCGGCAACACGGTCATCTCCGTCTCCGGACCAAAGGCGCGCGAGCTGCTGGCGAAAGGCACGACGCTGGACCTGCATCCCCGGGAATTTCGGCCAGGGATGTGCGCCCAAACCCATTTCGCCCATGCGGGCGCCCTCATCTGCCAGTGGGAGGAACGACCCCGCTTCGAATTGGTGGTGCGCCGGAGCTTCGCAGACTATTTGTGGCAGTGGATGAGGGTCGCGGCACGGGACCTCGCTCCGGTCATCGAAGCGCCGGTGACTCGGGCTGCATAGGGACGCCAGCGCCCAAAAAATACGTGACACGAGATGGACCACCAGCACCGCGCCGAGTACGAAAGGGAGCTGCTGGGGAACGCTCAGGCGCGCTCTAATGTGCCTCGGTCAACTCTGATCTAGTCGAGTAGATCAGCCATTGCTGGCTTTCACCCTCACAGAACCGGACGTGCGGCGTTA
>JBFGYN010000099.1:0-10913 GCA_041587415.1 Candidatus Competibacterales bacterium
CCACTGACTTTCTCCAGAAGCCCTAACCCGCCTCACTCCCCGGAGCCACTACACTAATGCAATCAGCAATTGAGCGGTCGAAAATTGTGCCGAGTTTCTTGACAACAGTCTGTGCGCAACGAACCCGGATGTTTCATCAGGGCGGCCTTTGGCGGCGGTAGACTTTTTCCGCCAGAACTAAGCCGTTAAACTGAACATAAACTTCTACCAATCAACCACCTGCGAGCTAGCCAAACGCCGCCCTGATGAAATATCCGGGCTCAGCGTTTCATGCAACAGCAGGTGCGCGGCGAGCTAATCCATGCCCGAGCTGCCCGAGGTCGAAACGACCAGACGCGGAATCGAGCCCCATGTGGTCGGGCGCAGGGTCGCGGGCGTAGCGGTTCGCGAGTCGCGCCTGCGCTGGCCGGTACCGGCGGATTTGCAGACGGCGCTAGCGGGCGAGACTGTGCGCTGGGTCACGCGCCGAGCCAAGTACCTACTGCTGGAATTGACCGGCGGGACTTTGCTGATTCATTTGGGAATGTCGGGCAGCTTGCTGGTGCTGAAACAGGCATCGACACCCGGTCGCCACGATCACGTGGATATCGAATGGGACGACGGTTCGATACTCCGTTATTCCGATCCCCGCCGGTTCGGTAGCCTGCATTGGATCAGGGTAGGTGACCCGATTCATCGACTGCTAGCCAATCTCGGGCCAGAACCCCTCTCCCCCGGCTTCAACGGTCATTATCTGCATGGCCGTTCCCGTTCCCGACGTCAAGCGGTGAAATCCTTCATCATGGACGGTCGCATTGTGGCGGGTGTCGGCAATATCTATGCGGCCGAGGCGCTTTTCCGGGCAGGAATACGGCCTTCGCGGCAGGCCGGGCGCATATCACGAGCCCGCTACGAGCGGCTGGCGAGCGCGATTAGAACGGTGCTGGCGGAGGCCATTTGTAAAGGCGGTACCACGCTGCGTGATTTCGTGGCAGAGGACGGCCGCCCGGGCTACTTCCAACAGGCGCTGCGGGTTTACGGCAGGTCCGGTGGGCCCTGCGTCCAGTGCGGCGAACGGCTTCGGAGCACGCGCATCGGGCAACGGGCAACGGTGTATTGTGGACATTGTCAACGGTGACGGATTGTTTCTTCTTCGGCCTAGGCCCTTGACTGGACCCGGCAAGTGGGCCAATAGTGCGGGATTATCAATGCGCTGGATAATCTGTCGCGGAACAGTCTATCGAGTCCAAGATCCCAAACCAAAACGAATTCGGAAACGACACGACTCGCCGGAGTCGACATGACAACAGGTTGCTTCAGATGGAGAAGCGGTAACCGCGCCAATCGTTTCTCACACCTTCGGGCTGGGGTATGCATGGGGGGTCTCGGCAGACATCCGAGGCGCCATGCCACGATGGGCGCGAGAAAATGATTGGAAAACAGGCGAGGAATCAACATGTTGTCATGCCGCCTACGATGATGCATCCATGTGTAACCCGGGAACTCGGATTCGACCAGAGTTTGCCGAATTGGGGCCGGCGCTAGGCTAGGGTCACGAAGCCTTTTCTGATGTCAGAGTCATCCGCTCGCGATTGGCGTTCGACCGATGGTCCGCCGCCGAAAGCAATCCGCCTGGGCCTTAGCGGTTCCGGTCATCTGCCGCGTACGCTGTCAATTTCCCAGGTGTCGGGTATCGCGGTGGCGATCAATCTGGTGCTGCTTTTGGGTTTGGGCGTGTTCGCGCTCATCAAATTGAATGGAAACGAGGGCAGCACCGAGAACGTGCGCCAGCAATGGGCCGAGCAGGAGCTCGCTCTCGCCGTGGAACGAGTGATGACGGAGGTGAGTTATGTCGCGCACCGAGTTGCGCGCTGGGACGAGACCCGCGCGCAACTCGTAAACCCGAGTCTGTACACTTTCTGGCGCAGCGATCAGCTCATTCGCCCCGACTGGCTGCCGACCTACGTGGAAGCGCTGGAACTCTACGATGACGATGGCCGATCCTTGGCCCCCGCGGCCGATCCTTTGCTACCTGCGTGGGTATCTGGCCCGGGCGAGTTCGTTGCAGTGGACTCGAGCGGAAATTTCTATCAGGCATTCGTGCCCATTGCAGCGGAGCGGGACAGCGGGGCCGAGACGCCGGGCGGCTTGGTGGGCATTCGCGTCGACCTGGACCAGGCCACGCGAAGTCTCAGCCACTACCGGAATCTGGATCCGAATAGCCTTGGTTTCATCCTGCCCGAGGGTGAGTCCGTCTCGCCCGAGCTGCTCATTGAATTTGCCACCTTCGACCTGCTCCAGAGTGCGAGCGGCCCGAATTTGATCGACGTTCTCAAGCAGCGAGCGATCGAGGTACTCGGGGTGTGTCTGGTGATCTCGACATTGGCGGGCCTGATAGTACAGCGCATGCTGCAAGCTCCTCTGGCGCACCTCGAGGCGTACCTCGGCAGCAACGACCCCGGCCAGCTCCTGGCGCCGCCGCCGCAGTCGACGTTGCCGATTCGCCTGCGTGAGGTGGAGCGCTTGAACTCGGCCCTGGAACACTATCGGAGACGCCTCAACGAACTCCACAACCGGCTCGACAGCAAGGACCAACAACTCCAGGCGTTGTTGCGCCACGACCCGCTCAGCAGTTGCGGCAATCGCCGCGCATTCGAAGATGACTGGACGCACATGCTATCGGTGCTGGCGGGGCGCAGGGTGGACGTGTCGTTCATCCTCTTCGACTGCGATCATTTGAAGGCAATCAACTCCACCTACGGCCACGAGGCGGGCGACGAAGTGATTCGCGGCATCGGCCGAGCCCTGCGAAGTGCCCTGCGCGACGGAGACCGCCTTTATCGTCTCGGTAGCGACGAGTTCGTGACCATACTGGTGGAGGCCAGTTTGCAGCAAGCGTTGGAGTTGGGCGCAGGTTGTCTGGACGAAATGCAGAGGGTTACCTTTCAGCGTTTCGGCATCCGCGAGCCGGTGCGCATCAGTGCCGGCGTGTCCCATGCTCTGGGAAGCGACCGCGTCGGGCTTGCCGGCCTCCACCGGCGCGCCGATCGGGCATTGATCGAAGCAAAACGTCCCGGTGGTCCGAAGCTGGTCGCTCACGCGCCGACGATGGAAGATCTTAGCGTGAACTCGAATCGCTTCATCAACGCCGTGTATCGGTTGATGGAAGGCGAGGACATTTTGGAACTCTTCTACCAGCCGGTGATCGACGCCGGCTCCGGGTCACCCATTCTCTACGAAGCCCTTGCCCGCGTTAGGGACGACGCTGGTATCATCGGCCCCGGCGATTTGCTCCCGGTCATCGAGATCAAGGGACTGACAGCGGAATTCGATCGTCTGGTGCTCGCCCGCCTCCTGTGCGACTTGGACGATGTCAGGCTCCCACGAGTGAACGGCGTGTCGGTAAACCTGTCCGCCGCATTTCTCATGCAGCATGATGTGGTGGAGACACTTGCGCCGCTGCAGCAGCATTTAGCATGCCGAAACCTGATTCTCGAGGTAACCGAAACCGCGTTGATTACGAGCTTGAATCAGGTCTCCGACCGCCTCGCCGTTCTGCGCAACCAGGGCTTCACGATCGCCCTGGATGACTTCGGCAGTGGCTACTCGTCGCTTAGCTACCTCTCTCGCATGCCGGTCGACGTCATCAAGTTCGACATCGGCATGGTCCGCGACCTTGCGCATCAAGGCTCACAGCGCGACATTGTCCGTGGCATGGCGCAACTGGTTGCGGACGCGGGATACCGTCTGGTCGCGGAAGGCGTCGAATCCAGCGACATCGAAGCCGAGGCCGTAAACGCCGGCTTTCAATACTTACAGGGCTTTCTCTTCGGGCAGCCTATGGAACTCGATGGGCTGGCTAGCGCATCCAAATCGGCTGTGCACACAGCCTAGGCCGCCCCGCTGTCGCCCCCCCTGTCACCGTTCGGCAGCCGCCATCAAGGCTTGATATTTCTGGAGCAGCTGCTGCTGGCTTTCCCGGCAATCGGGATTGACCGGGATGCAGTCCACCGGGCAAACCTGCACGCACTGGGGCGTGTCGAAATGCCCGACGCACTCGGTGCAGAGCTTCGGATCGATCTCGTAGATCTCTTCGCCGGCCGAGATCGCCTCATTCGGGCATTCGGGCTCACAGACGTCGCAGTTGATGCACTCGTCGGTGATTATCAGGGCCATGAGCGGGCACCTCTCTTCAAGCTTCGTTCATATTCGAGCCGGCGGCCGTGATACTAGGGCGGATGCCGCTCCTTCAGTGCGGCGTGGACCACTGGTTGCACGAAATCTGAAATGTCGCCGCCCAGTTTTGACACTTCGCGCACGAGGCTCGAGGAAATGAAAGAATACTGCTCGGCCGGGGTCAGGAACAGAGTCTCGATATCGGGTGTCAGGCGGCGATTCATGCCAGCCAGCTGAAATTCGTACTCGAAGTCCGATACGTACCGCAATCCGCGGAGCACCACCTTTGCGCCCCGGGCGCGCGCGAATTCCACTAAGAGCTGATCGAAACCGGTCACTTCCGCGTTGGCCACGCCAGCGAGCACCTCTTGGGCCAGATCCACGCGCTGTACCAAGGGGAACAGCGGTTTCTTGTCGGGATTGGCCGCAATGGCTACGATAACTTTGTCAAATAGTCGCCCGCCCCTCTGCACCAGATCGATATGGCCGTTGGTGATGGGGTCGAACGTACCCGGGTAAACGGCAACGATACTCATCCGACGATCCTGGCTGCGGCAAGCGAGCGGCCGATTATGGTGGCGCAAGGGAGCAGGTTCAACTGTTGCGACGCATCAATTCGCCGCCGATGTGCGTGCCGCGATGCCATAGCTCACTTGGCCCGCCCTCTTTTCGCGGGCGATGGACCAGTTTTCGGGGAGGTCGAGGCACGGCAACGAGATTTCCGATTCGACGTAAATCCAAGCGTCCGGCGTCAGCCAGCCGTAATATTCGAGCTGTCGACAAGTGGGCGCCAACAATGCGGAGCCGAACGGGGGATCCAGAAATACGATGTCGAACGGTTCGGCCACACCCCTCAGGAAGGCCTGGGCCTCCTGATGCTTGACGCTCGCCCCCCCAGCGTCCAGGGATCGGGCTGAGACGCGAAGCGCCTCCGCCAGCCGCCTGTCGCGTTCCACCAAAACAACCTGCCGCGCACCGCGGGAGTCCGCCTCGAAGCCAAGTGCACCGGTTCCGGCAAATAGATCGAGACAGCGTGCGCGAACGAGTCGTGGCTGCAGCCAGTTGAACAGCGTCTCCCGCACGCGATCCGGTGTCGGCCGCAGACCGGGCGCGGGCAACACGGCCAATTTACGGCCTCGTAGCCGCCCGCCGACAATTCGGACCTGCCCGACATATCCTTTCCCCATTGGCGGAATGATAGGATACGGGAACACGTAGCCCCAGAGATTTCCGCAAGCGCGCCGACCATGTCAGACGAAAAGGATTCAGAAGGCCAGAATTCCAAGAGCGGCACGCTCCGAGGTGGGCTATTCCGCCGACTGCGGAAACAGCCTGGAGGCGAGTCGGCTCCCGCTGCGGTTGCCCCGGAACAGGGCAATGCGCAGTCGCCACGGGGGGCCGGGAGCGAGGTTTCGACCCCTGCCACGGCCGCAGATTCTCCGTCGTTGGGAAACGCCGGGCTTTTCTCCAAGCTTCGGCGCCGTCTCACGCGCACTCACGAGAACCTGGTGGACGGGCTCGCGGACCTGATAAACGCGAAAAAGACCGTGGACGACGATGTCCTCGAGGAACTCGAGACGCGTTTGCTCCTCGCCGACGTGGGTGTCGAGGCCACGGGATCCATTATCTCCCGTCTTGGGGAACGTGCATCGCGGCGGGACCTTCGGGACGTGGATGCGCTACTCGCGGCCCTGAGCAAAGAAATGCGCGCCATTCTGGAGCCGGTCAGCGAACCACTCCCGGGCGGAACGGAACACAGGCCCTACGTAATCCTGATGGTTGGGGTCAACGGGGTCGGCAAGACCACCACCATCGGCAAGCTTGCACGTCGCTTTCTGGATCAGGGCCGCACGGTAATGCTCGCGGCAGGCGACACATTTCGTGCCGCGGCCGTCGAACAGCTCCTGGTGTGGGGAGAAAGGAACCGCGTTCCCGTCGTCGCACAGGAGGCAGGCGCCGACGCCGCATCGGTGATCTTCGACGCCGTCCAGTCCGCTCGTGCTCGCGGCATCGACGTCGTCATTGCGGACACCGCAGGGCGCTTGCACACTCAAACGAACCTCATGAACGAATTGGAGAAGATCCACCGCGTGATCGCTAAAGTGGTGCCAGATGCACCCCATGAAGTCATGCTGGTTTTGGACGCGGGCACGGGTCAGAACGCACTCTCCCAAGCCATTCAGTTCAACCAGGCGGTCGCCGTCACGGGCATCACGTTGACCAAGCTCGACGGTACGGCGAAGGGCGGCATCATCTTCGCGATTGCCCGGCGCTTGGGCATTCCGATCCGATTCATCGGTGTCGGCGAGAGCTTGGAAGACCTTCGAGTGTTTGACGCCGACGAATTCGTCGGGGCGTTGCTCGCTTCCCCGCACGGCGAACATCGGACGGGCGCGTAGTCGCAGCACGCGGATGGGCATCCGAGTCACGTTGTCGTCGCTGTCCATTTTGTATTAAGGGAAGCCCTGAAAGATCCCGTTCGGCATCTGCCAGGGGGCACATCTGGTTGCCAGAATCTTGCTTCATTTCTCGAGATCGTGGGGCTTTGGCGGCCCTGCTGTGGGTGCGGCTGGTGCATTCCGGGACCTTCCGCGACAGAGACGTCGCTGTCGAGCGTGCACGGATATGTTCACGGCCCGACTCTCACCCGGAAGTCCGGTAAGCGATGCAGGCTAGTCACAACACCATCAGTCGCCAATCATGTTGATCTTCGAACGAGTCGAGAAGATTTTCTCCGAGGGGAGGCACGCACTGTCAAACGTCAGCTTTCGGGTCGAACCCGGCGAGCTGGTGTTCTTGACGGGCCACTCGGGTGCCGGAAAGAGCACGGTGCTCCGCCTGATTGCTATGTTGGATCGCCCCAGCCGCGGCACCATTCGCGTCGGCGGTGTCGACCTCGGGCAACTTCGACGACACCACGTTCCGTTGCATCGACGACGCGTCGGAATCGTGCTTCAGGATCACCGATTGCTCCCCGATCGAACCGCGTTCGACAATGTCGCCCTGCCCTTGGTGGTGTCCGGAGCGTCGCGCCGAGAAGCGGGCCGAAGGGCCCGCGCCGCCTTGGATCGGGTCGGATTGCTCGACAAGGAAGGCAACCGCCCGATGGAGCTGTCAGGCGGCGAACAGCAACGAGTCGGCATTGCCCGGGCGATCGTGCACAAACCTCCGCTGATCCTGGCGGATGAACCAACGGGAAACCTGGACCCGGATCTTTCGCTGGACATCATGCACTTGTTCGAGCGCCTGAATCAGGTCGGCGTTACGCTGCTCATCGCAAGTCACGACTTGGCACTCATACGCCAGATGCGCCATCGCGTTCTACACCTCGAGGAGGGACGACTCGTTTGAACGGCCGAAATGCCAGCCCCGCAGGCGCGACCCGGCACAGCAGCAGTTTTCACTGGCACCGACGCTTACAGATCTGGTGCCAGGGGCAGGCGCCGGCCGCGCTCCAAAGCCTGGGCCAACTGTGGCGATCGCGAAGCACGACGGCGATGACTCTGGCGGCGATCGGCATCGCCCTGACGCTGCCGGCAACACTGTTCACGGCGATGGACAACCTAAGCCGACTCGGTGACCCGCTCACCCAAGGCGCCCGTATTACCTGTTATTTGAAGGCGGATACGGATTCTGGGGATGCCCGGAAGCTCGCGGCCGAACTCGAAAGGGACGTTCGAATATCCCGCGTCCGGCTTATCGATCCGGATGCCGGGCTGTCCGAGCTTCTCGAGCGGTTGGGCACGAGCATCGAACAGGTCGATCTGCCGGAAAACCCACTGCCCTGGGTATTGATTGCAGAGCCGCACGGCGATTGGCGATCACCGGAGCAAACCCAGACCTTGGCGGCAGACTTGGCGAAGCACTCTGAGATGGAGCAGGTTCGCGCCGATACCGGCTGGCTACGTCGCCTTGCTGCCTTGCTTGGGGTGGCCCGTCGCGCGGTTCTTATCGTCGGTACGCTTCTGGGGCTGACGGTGCTGCTGGTACTGGGCAATACCATCCGCCTCGAAATCGAGAATCGGCGCGAGGAGATCGCAGTTTGCAAACTCGTGGGCGCGACGGACGGCTTCGTCCGCCGCCCGTTCCTGTACGGCGGACTGTGGTTGGGGCTATTTGGAGGTGTTCTTGCTTGGCTTCTCACCAGCGCCGCCGTCCACCTGCTGGCCGGACCCGTCACGGTACTCGCGGCCGAGTACGACACTGCCTTCCAACTCCACGGACCGAGTTGGTCGGGTCTCGTGGATCTCGTTCTCACCGGATTGGTCCTTGGCTGGCTCGGTGCCTGGCTGGCTGTCGGTAGCCACTTGGGGAAGCTCGAAGTGGACTGAACTTTTTCCGCCGCTTAGCACTCTCACCGCAGGAGTGCTAATATGCTGTCAACTTATGTTCGAGGAGGTTGCCATTACCATGAATCAAGCGCTGGTTGTTCGCACAAATCAACTGCCAACTCCCAGTGACAGCCTGGACAGCTACATTCAGTCCGTGAGTTCTATCCCGGTACTGAGTGCAGATGACGAGCGGGAACTCGCAGTTCGCTGGCGAGAGCGCCAAGATATGGACGCGGCCCGCCAGCTGGTCATGTCGCACCTGCGCTTCGTGGTGCACATTGCGCGAGGGTACATGGGCTACGGACTGCCACTCGGCGATCTGATCCAGGAAGGAAACCTGGGTCTCATGAAGGCGGTCAAGCGATTCGATCCGAATCAGGAAGTGCGGCTGGTTTCTTTCGCCGTCCATTGGATTCGTGCGGAAATTCACGAGTTCGTGCTACGTAACTGGCGAATCGTGAAGGTCGCGACCACCAAGGCACAACGAAAACTGTTTTTCAATCTGCGCAGCGCCAAGAAGCGTCTCGGATGGCTCAACCGCGGGGAAGTGGAGGCCGTCGCGTCGGATCTCGGAGTCAAGCCCGAGACTGTTTTGGAAATGGAGCGGCGGATGTCGGGTCAAGACGTTGGATTCGACCTTGCGCCCGACGCCGACGTAAACGACGAGCGCTCCGTGGCGCCAGTTGCCTACCTGGAGGACCGGCGGAGCGATCCGGCTGCCTTGCTGGAACAAGACGATTGGGATGACGACGTCCATGATCGTCTTCAGGGCGCATTGGACGACTTGGACCCGCGCAGCCGCGACATCGTCAGGCGCCGGTGGTTGAGTGAAAAAAAGGCGACGTTACACCAGTTGGCCGCCGATTATGGGGTCTCCGCGGAGCGTATTCGTCAGATCGAGAGCAACGCGATGAAGAAACTCAGAGTCGGCTTCGACGCCTGACGCCTGTCTATCACCGAAATGGGGCGCGTCCCGGTGGGATCGCGCCCCATTTCCGTAATGAGAACGCGAGCTGGGTCCGCCGGAAGTTGCGGGGTCATTTTCCGTCATGATGCTGGATGGTGGCGCCCCGGGATCCCGACGCAACGTCCGGGCTATAGAATGACCGAGAAAAAGCTCAACCAAGAAATCACGATGAGCGCAACAATGATGGTCAGCGGTAAATTTTCGAATGAGAACACGGTGAACACTCCCCTAGTAGTTACTCATTGGCCACGATTTGTTCGTCAAGCCCCTTGTGTGATTGTGCACCCTACCCACCGATCTGTCATGAATCGTCCCGCTTGCAAGACTCGCCGGGCGCGATTGTCGGGCTCGAATGCCCCTGCTTCCGCTGCGCGGCCGATCGGGGAATCCTCGGGTCGTCATCGTCCATCAGGATGCGATGAGCAGGCCCTTCCAAATCATCATACTGTCCAGACTTGACGGTCCACACCAAGAATCCAACGACAACGATCAAGACGACGATTGTGATCGAAATCAAGAGGTAGAGGATTGTCACGACAGTACCTCCCGGCGTTCGCCAGTTTCCGGCAAAGGCATGGCCGTCGCCTGATCCTCGTTTGCTGCGGGGCGCAGTCGCAGCGAGTTGAGCACCACCAGGAGTGAGCTGAGCGACATTCCGATTGCGGCCATCCAGGGCCGTATCCAGCCGGACGCGGCGAGTGGAAGGGCGAGTGCATTGTACGCGAGAGCCCAGGTGAGATTCTGGCGAATGACCCGACCCGATTTCCGTGCAACCCGCACCCCGTCCGCAAACCGATCGAGCCGCTCCGACAGAAGCACCATGTCGGCAGTCGATTGGGCCAGTTGCGTTCCACTGCCCATGGCTACGGAGACGTGCGCGCCAGCCAATACCGGCGCGTCGTTTATTCCGTCGCCCACCATCGCAACAGTCCCGCCCGCCGCCTGCAGCGACCGGACGAATCGCAGCTTCTCCTGCGGGGATACACGACCGCGAAATTCGTCGATCCCAAGCTCCTGCGCGACCGATTCGACAACCTCGCAACGATCACCACTCAACAGCACCGGATGCAATCCAAGCCGACGCAAGTCACGAATCGATTCGGCGGCGTCGGGTCGGATGCTGTCTCGCAGGTAAATTCGGGCGAGTGGACCGTGTTCGCCGCAAAGCAATACCCAGGCGCCGGCCGGGTCCTGGATATCACTTCGCCCATTTGGGTCGGCGAATGCCGCGGTGCCGAGCCGATATCGCGCGCCGTCGACTCGACCCTGAACACCAGAGCCGGGCGTATTCACTATCTCGACGGCCGCAGACTCGTTGCTACCCGCCGCCTCCAGAATAGCGCGCGCAACGGGGTGCTCCGAGCCCTGCTCCAGGGCTGCCGACAGGGCGAGACATTGCCGCTCGCTCACATCCGCTAGCGGCACGACACGGGTAACCTGCAGGCGTCCGCAGGTCAACG
>JBFGYN010000100.1:0-10822 GCA_041587415.1 Candidatus Competibacterales bacterium
GCTACGCGCGCAAGACTCGGTTACCATCTCCATGCCATTGGTTTGATGGGTCGGCTTCCTGCCAACTCGGGAAAGCACACAGCTTTCAGGACGCACGCCCGAACGTTGCACCGGTATCCGGAAATTTCGCGGGACCCTGTCGAAACCCGATCGTAGGATCGCGCTAACCCGAATCGCTCACCAGGCCGCTCGAAACCGCTGCAACCGATTGGCTGCTATGCAGGATTCAGAAATCGACAGAAAACAGTGTGTCACGGGGATCGCTCTCCCGACGATAGCACGATTGGGGCGGCTCCGAACACGCGCTTTCCTTCAAACCGTAGCGACGGCTACGCTCTTCTGTCGAAGCGCGCACCCGGAACCACCACAACCGCACTCTCATCCTGGAGCCCGGTGATTGATGCGGGCTAGGAAAGCGCTCATCAATTGCTGGGAGCGGTGCGGACCAACCCCTATAGCGGTTAGAATCATGACGATCGATGCTCGGAGAATAAATCAATGGGCCAGAGCCGGGAGGAGATTGGCGCCATTCGCGCCAAACTCGAAGCGCTGCGAGAGGAGCACAGGGACTTGGATACCGCCATTGCCAGCCTCAACGAAGTTCCGTACGCCGACCAGTTTCGGCTTAGGCGCCTGAAAAAGCGAAAACTCTACTTGAAGGATCAGATTTCCCACTTGGAAAGCGAGCTCATTCCTGACCTGGACGCCTGACTGCCCTGGACAGGCGATCGCTTTCGGGTGCATGTCGAAGGACTTGACAAGTTTGCGAATGGATGCTCGGCTAAAGATAAGGGGTCTCAATAATAGTCGATTTTTTCAACAACTTGCCATATTCGGCATCTTTATTGCGCTAACCCACGAAAAGGCCGACCCAGCGGCTCCACGGAATTGGAGAACGACAAAGTGAGGACAAAGAATGTCTGAATACAAGAGCAATGCGGCCAGCCCATGCTCCAGAAGTCCCATGCTTCCGTCTGGCGTGCTAACTGACCGCCGATCCGGACAAGACCGGCGCAGCCCCTCATTCAGCACTTTTTTAAGCGCGAGCACGAAGCACCGCCGGCGTGATGGGCGTCGCGAGGCGGACCGCAATCGCCCCTACGTCGACTGGTATGAGCCGAAAGTGCTGTACTTGGTCATTGGAATCTTGTTGCTTTCGTTCGCTGACGCCGTGCTGACATTGAATTTGCTCAAGGCCGGAGCGGTCGAAGTCAACTCCTTCATGGCCTACTTGATTGAAAAGGACATCCAGCTCTTCGCCGCGATCAAGATGGCGTTGACGGGCCTTTGTCTCGTGGTACTAGCAGCACACGCAAACTTCCGTTGGTTAAGCATCTTCAGAGTCGAACGCACGCTACAGCTCATTCTTCCGGCGTACATATTGCTTATCGTGTACGAGTTGACGCTGTTGCATTTCTGATTTGCACACGATTCTCACGGGCCAGTCTTCGCAAGCGCCGCGCGACCCCGCCGACACCTGGCGCGATTCCTAAGGAAACCCCGAACAATTCCATCCAGGAATTGTTCGGGGCCGGATAGCGAAAAACGCGGTTTCCGCTTTCCTCGCGGAATCAACATGTTGCCATGTCGATTCTGGCGACACGTCCGTGTGTTGCGAGGAAACTCTGAATTGATCAGAGTTTCCCCAACCGAAACTTCGATTAGGATCCGGAGCTTCCGCGACGGGCGTTCTGGGCCAGGTTGCTGGATCGCACAGAATTCGAAGCGAGGAAGAGGCTCGCTCGCGTGATCGGTCGGGACGGACGGTCAGAATCGGCAAAAATCTGGACAGCCGGAATGGAATGTGAAGGCGGCAGAATGATGATTCGGGAAGCGTCCTCTCAGCACGAGAGCGCCGCTCCCACCCGAACTTGCCGACCACTCAACACCCGTTCAGGCACTGCAATTTCTTGGTTTTGGAGAGAATGCGAGCATTTGGTCCGCCACGGAGCGGTACATGCCAACACACAATCCCGTCGGCGATTCGTAGATCGACGGCTCAGCGCTCGCCCGGACGCCGATTCTAATTGCCGACGACGACGCAGATCTTCGCGATCTGATCAGCAAGACTCTGGACCGTGCTGGATTTGACGTAACCGAGGCCGAGGACGGGCAGCGGGCATTTGAGCTATTTGCCGAGCGGTGGCCCCACATCGTGCTGCTCGATGCAAACACGCCTGGAGTGGACGGGTTTGGTGCCTGTTCCAGGATTCGCAGCCTTTCCCGCGGGGCTGAAACCCCTATTCTGATGGTGACGGGCGAGGATGACGAGGAATCCATCCGCCGCGCGTTCGAAGTTGGGGCGACCGACTTCATGAGCAAGCCGTTCGATAACCGCGTACTCGCGCAGCGAATCCTGGACTCGGTATCCCAGTCGGCAACACTGGGTGGGCACGAGGTGTTTGTTACGCCAAGTATCGGTATTGCGGTATACCCCGATCATGGGCGTACTTCGGAGGAATTGCTGAGGCACGCAGACAGGGCGATGTACCACGCAAAATCACGTGGGCGCGACCGATTCCAGCACTACGATCGTTCCATGGACAATCGGTCTGCCGGCCGGCTGGAGTTGGAAAATGACCTTCGCAAAGCCCAGCGCCTCGGCCAATTGAGGCTTTACTTTCAACCGAAGGTGAGTTTGCGTTCCGGCAGGCTGCTCGGTGCGGAAGCACTGTTGAGGTGGCAGCATCCGAAACTTGGTCTAATGTCACCTGGCCACTTCATCCCTTTGGCCGAGGAGACGAGCCTGATCCGCCAGATCGGCCGTTGGGTGATGGTCCATGCCTGCACGCAGGCCCAGAAGTGGCGGCGCATGGGGCACGAGAATTTCCGTATTGCGATAAACGTCTCGAGCAACCAATTCCTGCAAGACGGCTTCGTCGAGTGGATCGCTGTCGCAATACGGGAATCGGGCGTGGCACCGGCATTGGTGGAGCTGGAACTGACGGAGAGTGCGATCATGGAGCATGCCGAATCCGATCGGGATCCGCTGCGCACGATAAAGAATTTGGGACTGGGACTGGCCGCCGACGATTTTGGAACGGGCTATTCGTCTTTGAGCTACATCAAGCGTCTACCCATTGACACGGTAAAAATCGATCAATTCTTCATCCGGGATTTGTCGACCAGCCCACACAGTCGGTCGATTATCGAGGCGATCGTTTCAATGGCCCAAACCCTCAGGTTGAATGTGGTGGCTGAGGGCGTCGAGACCATTGCGCAATTGCAGTATCTACAGACTCTGGGCTGCGAGGAGGCGCAGGCTATCTCTTCGGCCGCCCACTGCCGGCCGATTCGTTTGGCCAGGTTCTTGGGAAGTCGAGTTTTCTCCCGTCAACCGAACCCGAAACGACCGATGCCCGGGAGCTTGATCGCTAAAGGTGAGAGGTCGATACCGACCGTCAATCCGAGCAGGTTCACCTCGACACCCTCCTCGGCGGCGACCAGCACTCCAAACATGCCGAGCAGAGACAATTGCAGCCCTGTGCCACTCGGCGCGTAGGCCAGGATACGACCGCCAGGCAGGAAATCCTTGCCCACCGCCGTCGGTGGTAAATCCACGCGCATCCCGCCGACTTCCCTTGCCACATGGGCAACGAAGGTATTGCTGTTGGGCCCGGGCCAGATTCGGTAGGAATCGGGGTAGGGATAGGCGGACGCCACCTGACCGATTTCCTGGAGCACGCGTTCCGCGTCCGCTCCCCGGAGGTCCAAGAGGACTTGCGGTGGACTACCAAACCAATGCGCATCGGGTATCCCCTCGAGCGCCCGGACTGCCGGAGATCCTCGCCGGACTGCCCAGCCAATGACCTCGTAACGGGTATAGGAATCGCCCTCCGTTGGTTTTACAGCGATCCACGTGTGTACGCCCAACGCGCCTCTCCATCCCCACGCGCGCGCCGCGTACACCTGGACCACCGCTTCACGCACGTGTCGGGGATCCGGAGCCAACTCTGCGCTATCGCGACGCGCCGACCACCAGGAATTCGATTCGGCGCCGCCAAGCCTGTGCTCCGCCAGCGCGACGAGCACTGGAGCAAGGAATAGAACAACGAAAATTCCCAAGTACGCTTTCATTGAATCAGTCTCGATCGATCACGGCCGGTGGCGGCTTTCGCCATCGACAACGCCACCGGCGATAATATGGGCCGTTCGCAACGGCTCGGGAAGAGCGCTGTGAACGGCGAGCGACTCGATGAGATCGGCCGCGTCCTGAAGTGAAACTCCCTTGCGCTGAATGTAAAGCCCTGCGACACCTTCCGGCAAGCCCGCCGCTTGTATCAATTTCCACTTCCTCTGGCCACCGTGCACTCGGGACAGGAGCGCATCACGGACGCGGTTCAAGTCTGGTCGTCGCCGGCATACGGTGACGATCGGCACTCGCAGCTCTGCATGGATAGCGTCCAAGTCAACAACGTTGAATCCTCCGAAAGCGATTCCTTGGGTGAGGACTGCCTGCAGCTGCGGCCGGTGCCGTGATCCGCGAACGAGTTCCACGATTGCCCGCGTGGCGTTCGCCCCGTCTCGCCGAACTTTTCCCGTCAGCACCCCGTCCAGGCGCCGCCCAGAAAAGACAGCACCAACGAGCAGCACATCACCCCGGTGCTCCACCGGAAAGGGTCCATCGTCGAAGCCAATTACGTGCCTGATCATATTTTCACGACTGGCCCGCCCATCTCGCGGACCATCGGCGATTCATGTCAGTCTGTCAGAGCGGGACGGGGATGTTGAGCGTTTTCCGCTTCCGCGGTTCCATGAGTTCGCTGCCGTTCAGCATCGCACCCATGCGACGGGACACTAATTGGTGGCCCCCAGCCCGACGGCGCCGCCAAGCTCGAATCGTGCCACGGACTCGGAGGGCGTGGCCGCGAGCGAGCGGCAAATGGCGTTCGTGAGTTCGGCCCGATTCAAGGTGTAGAAATGAAATTCGTCGATTCCGTGTCGTTGCAGAAAACGGCACTGCTCGATCGCGATGGACGCTGAGAGCGATTCGCGATTCGACGACTCCTGACCGCGCTCCATGAACAGGCGGCCCAGCCAGCCGGGGACCGCAGCACCGCAACGCTTTGCGAATTCGATGGCGCGCTCGAAATTGACGATTGGCAGAATTCCAGCAACGATTGGCGAGTTCACGCCTGCCGCCCGAGCTGAATCCACAAAACGAAGAATACGTTCCGGATCAAAGCAGAACTGCGTGATGGCCCTGTCAGCACCCGCGTCGAGCTTGCGCTTCAAATTGTCGAGGTCGGACTGCGGGCTCTTGGCATCCGGATGTGTTTCCGGGTAGGCGGCTACGCTTATTTCAAAGTCGGCGCGCTGCTTCAGACTCGACACCAGTTCGGCGGCACTTCGATACCCCTCTGGGTGTGCCGTGAAGGCATCCTGTCCGTCCGGCGGGTCGCCTCGCAATGCCACAACGTGTCGGACGCCCGCACGCCAGTAAGCGTCCGACACCTCATCGACATTCGCGCGGGTCGCGCCAGCGCAGGTCAGATGCCCAGCCACCCGTAGACCGGTTCTTCGCCGCAGGTCGACGAGTGTCTCGAGCGTCTTCTCGCGCGTGCTCCCGCCAGCCCCGTATGTCACCGAGACGAACCTCGGCGAGAATTGCCGAAGACGGTCCGCCGCGTCTCGCAGCTGGGTCGTGCTGGCAAGACTCCGGGGCGGAAAGAACTCGAACGAGACTGCTGGGAGCGAATCGCTCGACGCGATATCGGATGAGTGCGCCAGCGCCATCTGAATCTTCCTTGTCTTTGCGCGACGAGAGCCACGTCGCTTCTCAGGGGAGTGCATACGGGAGTTTCTCAGGCGCTCATCTATCGGTCAATTGAAGAAATTGGCCAATAAACGTGAACGAAGCTCATGTTCGCAGGTCCCTTGGCACGCCAAATCGGGCCGAAAAGGGTAACCGCTCGATTGACACATCGCGTCGAACAGTCGCTCCGAGCCGAGCAATCAGCAACAGGCGAACCTCAGCCCGGGCTCCCACGACGCCGAACGGTCTGCGGCAGCGGGATTCGGTCACCCCTGCCCTTTGCGATGGCTCGGCTCAATGCGAGCACCGGGACCAAACCTGCGCCGACGATGAGAAGCGCCCCCAACGCGCACTGCTCAAGCAGCTCGTCCGACGCGAATTGATACACGTACGTGGCCAAAGTATCAAAATTGAATGGGCGCAGGATGAGTGTCGCCGGCAATTCCTTCATGCAGTCCACAAATACCACGAGCCCGGCCGTGAGCATGCCGCCACGGATCAGCGGGAGGTGAACTCGAACAAGCGTACCCCCGGGTCCGTGGCCGAGGGAGCGGGCTGCCATATCCATGCTTGGGGTGACCTTGCCGAGACTCGACTCGATTGCGCCGATGGCAACGGCAAGGAACCGCACGACATAGGCAAATATGACGGCGAATACGGTGCCACTGAGGAGTAGCCCGGTGGCTACGCCAAACCAGGATCTGAAAAGCTCATCCAGCGCATTGTCGAACGCTGCAAATGGCACGATGATGCCGACCGCGAGGACGGCGCCCGGCATGGCGTATCCGAGACCACAGCTACGAACGAGAACCGCCAGCAGCCGCCCACCTCCTAGTCGCCGACTGTAAGCCAGAAACGTGCCCAATGATACGGTAGCCGCCGCGGCGGCGGCGGAAAGGAGCAGACTGTTGCGGGCAAATATCTGAAATTCCTCCGTCCACACAGCATCGAATCGCTCCATCGCGTGGCTCCCGAGCACCACTGCGGGGAGCAAGAAACCGCAAACAACTGGCGTACCGCAAAAAACCGCCGACCCGACTGCCCTCCAGCCGGACAGTCGATAGGCGGGAAGCGCTTCGATCCGTTTGGCGCCTTGAAAATGCCTTTGCCGGATTCGGCTTATCCTTTCGACCGTAATGAGCATGACGACGAAAATGAGCATGACGCTCGCGATTTGTGCCGCCCCACCGAGATTGCCCATGCCGAGCCACGTATCGTAGATACCGGCGGTCAGACTTCTGACGGCGAAATAGTCGACCGTCCCGAAGTCGTTCAATGTCTCCATTGATACGAGTGACAATCCAACGGCAATTGCGGGTCTGGCGCTGGGCAGCGAAACCCGAACGAAGCTCTCCCAGGGCCTGCATCCAAGGGTGCGGGAGGCATCCAGAATGGTTACCGACTGCTCCAGAAATGCGGCGCGAGCGAGGAGGTAGACATACGGATACATGACCAGAGACATCATCGTGACGGCGCCACCCAGGCTCCTGATCTCCGGAAACCAGTAGTCCGCAGAATTTTGCCAACCGAAAATTCGCCGAATCAATTGCTGAACCGGCCCAGCGTATTCGAGTAAGTCGGTGTAGACATAGGCGATGACGTAGGCCGGAACAGCGAACGGCAGCAGGAGGGCCCACTCGAACAGGCCTCGACCTGGAAATCTGCACATGGTTACCAACCAAGCGGTCGCAATTCCGATCGCAAGCGTTCCGGCTCCAACGCCACCCATGAGCAGCAGCGTCGTCATGACGTAGCTCGGCAACACGGTACTCGCCAGATGCGCCCACACGTTTTCTTCCGGGAGCAGGGCCAGCGTCAACACAGCGGCAACCGGAAGCGCGACAACAGCAGCCACGACCACCGTTCCGACAAACCAGGGATTCCAGCGGGCGCTCGACACCCTTTGGACCAAAGGCCCGGCGGATGCTTCGCCTATTCCGTCCAATCTACGAGTCTTCGAGCAATGCTCATGGGTGTGTCCGCGGAGAAAGCCGAAATACATTGTCGGCGACTGCGAATGCGCGCCCCGAGCACCACTCCGGCCTGACATCAAGCTGCGCGAGCCCGCATTGGTCAACGGGCTGTCGGAGCACCGGGGCGTCTAACAACGCACGCTCTCTTTATTCTTCTTTACTATATACAATACAATAAGTTAGAGCTGTCTTAAGCACGCCGATGAGCAATGCGGCTCTGGCCACGGATTATTCATCGAAATTGACCTCGTCCAGCAACCGGATCGCGTCCGCGCGAAGTCGTGCGACCTGCACCAATGACAGGTCGTCGCCGCGAAACTCACCGAAAGATTCCAACAGGCCGGAAATCTGGGTGCCCGGCCGCACGGGGTATTCGAAATTTTGTTCCGCATACATGCGCTGAGCGAGATCGCCACTCAGAAACTCCATGAGTTTGACAGCATTGTCCCGATTCGGAGCTGACTGGGTCAGCGCCATGCCGCTGATATTGACATGCGTTCCCCGGCCGCCCTGGTCGGGAAAGACGATCCGCACCGCGTTTGCCCATTCGGACTCCCCTTCGTCCTGGAGCATCGCCCCCATGTAGTAGTGATTGATCAAGGCCAGGTCGCACACACCTTCTTGGATCGCCTTGACCTGCGCGCGATCGTTGCCTTGGGGTTTGCGCGATAAATTGCTTTTCACACCCTTCAGCCAAGCCTCGGCGGATTCGCGCCCGTCGTGGGCGATCATCGAAGCAACCAACGCTACGTTGTACACATGTTTGCCGCTGCGCATGCACACCCGTCCCCTCCACGCTGGGTCTGCAAGATCTTGATAGGTGGCAATTTCCCCCTGTTCCACACGATCTTTGGAGACGACGATGATGCGTGCGCGGGTGGTCAGCCCGTACCAGTGGCCGTCGGGATCCCGAAACTGGCTCGGAATGTTCTCCTGTAGCGTGGGCGTCTCCATGGACTGTGTAACACCTGCCGAGGCGGCGTCATGGAGGCGGCCGATGTCCACCGTGAATATGAGGTCCGCCGGGCTATTGCGGCCCTCCCGCTTCAAACGCTCAACCAAGCCCTTATTTGCGAAAACCACATTGACGTCGATACCGGACTCTCGAGTGAAGACATCGAACAGCGGCTTGATGAGAAAGGGCTGGCGATAGGAGTAGACGTTGACTTCACTCGTGGCCGCCGCGAGGTGAGCGTACGGCACAACGAGCAGGCACAGAGCCAAAGCGATATTCCGCAAGGCGTTCATCGAGCTACCTCAACATATGTAAATACAAGTGAGAATGATTTGCGTTACACATGTTATTCGGTGAAACCCTCCTGTCAAGAGAAACACTCATGGTCAAGAAATTTCCCGTGTGCACACCGATGCCTCGCCGGAACCGACAAAGCCATATTTTGATTCTGCGTACGTTCAACCGTGATCGGAATCACGAGGGTGAGGATCCCGGGCCGATCGCCGACACCAGCGGGCAATTGGCCCCTCGAATCAGCCTGGAGCGATATGAGGTCGCCGCCGGAGAACCTGTCGGCCATTGCGCATCAAACTCGGCCGGCCAGGCGCCTTGGTCATAACGAACGGCGACGGCGTTCAAGTAAAGGCTTCCCAATCGTGCCTCGTAGACGGAAATCCCACGAATTGCCAGCGGCCTGATCGAGATTCGGGTCACAAGCCCAAATAATTGGCCGCGCCGGTTGGGCATGCCGGCAGAGCCATTGTTCAGGCGTGCCCGGCATTCGCCAAATAGCCGCGCAACGGGGAGACAGGTGTGGGTCGAAGCAAATATAGCGACTTTCGCGCAATCGAAAAGGGATGCGAATCGAGGCGCCGCATCGCGATGCAGAACCTTCCGACATTCGAAGTCCCATCCGGACAGACTCGTTGCGTCCCCGTGAACGACCGCGATCCGGACATCACCAACCGACACCAGACAGTGCATCGGCAACCGGGCTAACCCGGATACTTCATCAGGGACGCCGGATGCTGGCGAAATTCGCAGCCGTCCTGGCGCCGCCTTGGTGAAATATCCGGGCTAATCGGACGAGCCGGTCGGGAAATCGACTGGCCGTGTTGCGCAGCCGTTGCCAAATCGCATCCGACCTCTTCACCGCTTGCTCGTCAACGTCCGGATGGTGAGCACACCCACAGCCGATGTCGCTTCCCAAGTCGGAGAGTTCTGTTTTTACATATCCGCAGGTCGCCAAGTACCAGCCGACACGGTTGTCGATCGATTCGAAGCGCCGGCCCTCGATATCGAACCAGTGAAAATCACCATTGAAGACCAGCGTCGGCGTGATGGGCACCAAGCCAGCGATGCGCTCGATCTCGTCCAAGGCAGGCCCGTTACCGTACAGCCCGCCCACCAGATAGAGGATATCGGGCCGCGCCTCGACAGGCCTTTGGAATACTTCCGGCGAATAGCGATAATGGACTGGACAACTAGCTCGCAGGGCGCCTGGATGAGAGTGCGGTTGCAACGGTTTCGAGTGCGCGCTTGGACAGAAACGCGCAGCCGGAGCGACGGTTTGAAGGAAAGTGCGTGCCAGGGAGGCCCGGTGCTATCGCCGGGAGAGCGATGTCTGTGACGCACTCTTCCCTGATATTTTCGGAATGATGCATTGAGTGCGATCACTTGGAGCAGATTCGAGCGGCCTGGTGAGCGATGCGGGCCAGGGTCTGGTTCGATCATGGTTGCGAGCGAAGAAGAAGCACGACCCGCTGAGGATCCAGGTATCGATATCTCGAGAGAACCCCAGTCGCCCTGCCGAAACGTCTGCCGTCTGAACCCGCAGACGGCCTTGTGCGAGGGGTGCCTACGCACGCGCGATGAGATCGCGGGTTGGAAGGAATTCAGTGCAGCGGAGAAGCAGCAAGTGATTCAACGACTGAAACTTCGCGGTCGTTCAGCCGGATTGATGATCACCCATTGCAGTGACGCGGCGCCCTCGTCTTAAGGGCGACGGACGCCGATCCAATTGGCGAGCCTTGCCCGCGGCACGTTCACCCGGAACCCCGATGAGCGTGGGGGTCAACCCGGATACTTCATCAGGGACCCCGGATGCTGGCGGAATTCGCAGCCGTCCTGGCGTCGCCC
>JBFGYN010000101.1:0-10805 GCA_041587415.1 Candidatus Competibacterales bacterium
CCCGGATGTTTCACCAGCATCCGGGGTCCCTGATGAAGTATCCGGGTTAGACAAATTACAAATATCGAAGGACGCGTGGTAATTCTTACAGTCCCGTAAAACCCAAAGAAGTCGCGTAAAGTCCCCAACACATTGTAAATGAATCCGTTTCTACGAATGGCATATAGCTTGCGGAGCATCGGTCGTGCCGTTCGAGGAAAGTTATCAAAGTCTTTCAACTGACCGAGAACGCCCATTCTGCGCCGCCAACCGAAACGTCGACGGCAGTAGAGACAAATGAACCAGCAGTGATTTGGAGGAAACTTAAAATGTTGCACTGGGCGCTGATCTTTCTTGTCGTTGCCATTATCGCCGGGGTACTCGGTTTTTCCGGCGTTGCCGGCACGGCCGCAAATATCGCATGGGTGCTGTTCGTCGTCGGTTTGGTCGTGGCCCTCGTATTCTTTCTCATGGGGCGCCGGCCAGCCGCGTGACTTCGCCCGATCCGCTCCGCGTGCGTGCGCGCACCCCCCGCGTTCCAGTGCGCAGACGTGCGCGCACGCGAGCCACTCAGGCAGCAATCGACGCACCGAGACCGGACGTCGCGTTCGGACCGCAAACTTGCGCGCAACGCACGGCACACAGTCACAAAATTGTCACAAAATTCGGTCGAGAGCATGCCTGAGATGGCTCACGGTGCGGTCGACATGTTGTAGTTTGTCGAGCCCGAAGAGCCCGATGCGAAATGTCCGAAAATCCTCTGGCTCGTCGCACTTCAAGGGGACCCCGGCGGCAATCTGCAGTCCCGCATCCGCGAAACGTTTGCCATTCTGAATGTTTGGATCATCCGTATAGCTGACGACCACTCCGGGTGCCTCGAAGCCACTTGCGGCGACTCCCTTGAAGCCCTTCGTGACCAGCAGATCGCGGACTCGGCGGCCCAGGTCGAGCTGCTCTGCCCGCACCTTGGCGAAACCGTATTGCTCAGTCTCGCGCATGATGTCGCGAAATTTTCTCAGGGCGTCGGTGGGCAGGGTGGCATGATAGGCGTGACCGCCGTTCTCGTAGGCCTGCATAATTTGGAGCCATTTTCGCAAGTCGCACGCAAAGCTCGAACTGGTCGTGGAATCGATTCGATCCCTCGCTCGCTCACCGAGCATGACGAAGCCACTGGACGGTGAAGCACTCCACCCTTTCTGGGGCGCGCTTATCAGCACGTCAATGCCCAGCTCGAGCATGTCCAGCCAGACGGTTCCAGACGCAATGCAATCGAGAACGAGCAGGCCGCCAACACCATGAACCGCATTGGCCATGGTACGCACGTACTCGTCCGGCAACATTATCCCCGCCGCAGTCTCCACGTGCGGTGCAAACACCATATCCGGTTTCTCGGCATTGATCGCTTCGACGACTTCCTCGCTGGGCGCTGGTGCGAACGCGGGTTGACGGCTGTCGTCGATCGGACGAGCCTTGAGCACTGTGCTCGCTGAGGGTATTCGACCGATGTCGAGGATCTGAGTCCACCGGTAGCTGAACCAGCCGTTCCGCACAATCAGGCAGCGCCTGTCCGTGGCGAACTGTCGAGCAACCGCCTCCATCGCGTAGGTGCCGCCACCCGGAACAATCACCGTCGCGTGCGCGTTATATGTGCTTTTCAGCGTTGCGGAAATGTCTCTCATTACCGCCTGGAACGCCTCCGACATGTGGTTGAGGGAGCGGTCGGTGAACACCACCGAGTATTCCAGAAGTCCATCGGGATCAACGCCCCTGATTAGGCCTGGCACGGGCACCTCCAATTTGGGTCGAAGTAGTCGAACGGGTATCTGGTAGCACCGCGGAATACTTTCCAGACGGCATTGGACAGTTTGCCTGTTGGCACACCTGGGCGATAGGGAGCCGCAGGCCCTCGGGAACGCCAGCGCCCGATCCGACGGCGCGAATTCCGCGCGAGAGACGCCATCGGGCCCAACCCCCCGTCGACGGACTTGCTGCGAAAGTTCAACGACCTAGCGGACAGCGCGCCACAGATCTTCGCCGTGGTGCGCGAGGCCGAGCGGCTGGCGAGCGCCTCCGGGGCCGGCGATATCGCGATCACGGCGACGGTGACACGTCATCGGATGCATACACGCGCTGGAAAGCGGTTTCGACTTCCGGTCCCACTCGTTCAACGGCGAGCCACTGAGCGTGCTCACCGTGCGCGTACCAAAGAACCAACCGGACGCGCCGCCCGCGAATCCTTCCAACGGCTACACTTGGGTAGAAAGTGCGAGGGTGAGGATAGTCTTCAAGGGCTTCGACTCGTCACGGATTGGCCGCTCGCCCGCATCGCTCACGGGGCTCGCGGATCAGAGTGCAGGCAGGGTGGTGCCGAGTGCCTGCCTGGACAGAAAATCGTAACCGTAGCGACGGTTCGAAGGAAGGCACGTATTCGGAACCACCACAATGGTGCTATCGCCGGGGGAGCGATACCAGTAACACGATTGCTCCTGTCGATTTCAGAATCATTCTTGTAATTTCCACTTATTGTGGAAGATTTGAGCGGCCTGGTGAGCAATGCGGTCTCGTCTCGGATGCCCGACGCCCTTGCGTTGGTCGGACGCGATTGACCCATGTGCCACTACAGCAGTACGAAGTGTGCCAACGAACGTAGCAGGATTGCTGACAATGCGCCGTACATGGCCGGGCGGAACAACGATGCAACCCGAGGCCCAGCGGAGAGAAGAATGGCCACGCTGGCCACGTCGAAGGGATGGATCAAGAAGCCTGAGAGTCGATTGAAGTCGGCAATGCTCACCTGCCCCTGGTTGAGAGATTCCACCACCACGCCCATCATCGCCGTACCACCCGCGATGAATTTGGTGATAATCGGAAGTACGAACGCCGACGGCAAATTGACGGCGTGAAAGAGGGGCGAAAAGACGGACTCGAGGATTTCCACCACGCCGACCGCGCGCAGGACGTTTACCAGCAACAGCGCCAGGATCAGCATTGGCATAGCACCGATGGAGATGGCGAAGGCTTCCCTTCCGGCACGATTGATCACGGCCAGAACGCCCTTTGTGTCGTCCGCCACTGGGTGTTTGGGGCGAGCTTCCGGAGGCTCGATCTCTTCGGGCAGGTGCCGCGCGAAAAGGTGGAAGGTCAATGCTGCACCAACCAGGCCGGCCCCAATCGAAATCAATATGCTGAAGCCCGCGTTTAGGCCGAACGCAGCCATAGGGAACACGACATTGGCTTGTGCCGAAGCCATCACCAGGGCAAATACCGCAGCAATATGTCGGCGCGACGCGCCACCCTTGTCCATCATGGCAAGTGTTGCCACCGGAGCCGTAGCACTCACCAGGAGGACCTGTATCAGGGCAAACACGCCGAGCCCTGGAATTCCCAGGGGTCGCATTACGGGCGCCACCCACCCCACCAGCGTGTCCAGCACGCCTCTCGCCTCCAGCATCCGCATGAACGTCAGCATTACCACCATGACCGGCAGGAATACGAACAGTGCCAGTTCCACGCCGGCACGGCCCGAATGCAGAATGAGATCGGCGATATTACTCATTTGCGGATTGTGCGGTGCACAAATGGCGGTGTCAACGAATCGAATTCCGATCGCCTCACTGCGTCGCCCAGCTCGATCTCAACGTGGTCTTGCAGGCAAAGTCAGCGGTCGCGAAAAGTGGACCGTGTCTCGATTCAAGGAGATTCGGTATCGCGCCCAGCCCCATACGCCGGCCTGTCAGGGGACACGCCGACCCGGCAGCCGGTTAACGCTGCTGGCCGCGAATTGGCATGGCCATCGGGCGTCTGGGCTTGCAGGATGTGGATACTTTCCCAAACGCAAGCGTTTGCCGGCGCGGAGCCTGGAGCCCTGTGCACGCTCGCGAGAGTCGCAGGTGAAACGATAATGCGCGGGACCACACGTGGCCGGGCGAACGAGAACGGTTCAATCTCACACTCGGCTCGTCGGGTCCGTTCCAGGCGTGGCGTCAGTGCCGTCGATTGTCTTCTCCTTGCACTTTCCCAGTGCCCGGATAGAAAATCGCTCGGCGCGTGGACGATGGCTGCAGTGCTGACATTTACACGAGGCATGACACGATCATGATTGAAACACTCCTACTCACCGCAGCCCGCATCCTCACCTACGAACAGCAACGGGCGCTGACCAACGCCAGCGGTTTCTTTTTCGAACGCGACGGGCGGTTGTTCCTGGTGACGAGCCGGCACGTGCTGATCGACGAACCCAGCAAGCATTTCCCGGATCGGCTCGAGATCGAGTTGCACACCGATCCGGACAATTTGGCCAAGTCCACCGGGTTCTCGATTCCGCTGTACCGCGACGGCAGGAGCATCTGGCGGCAAGGACTCGACACGGCGGGCGAGATCGACGTGGCAGCGATCGAGATCGAACGTTCCGCGCTTCCGGCCAAGACACTCTACCGCGCTTTCACGCCTGAGCACTTGCCCCGCCCGTCGGACCAGGTCGAGGTGGGCACCGCGCTGGTAGTGGTGGGTTTTCCGCTCGGCTTCCACGACGCTCTACACCACATGCCAGTGGTGCGCCACGCGGTGGTCGCCTCTTCGTTCGGGCTACGGTTCCAGGGTGAGGGCTACTTTCTCACCGATGCGCGCACCCACCGGGGCACCAGCGGCGCGCCAATCGCCATGCGTGTTTCCGAACCACAAGCAATGCTTGGTGACCTGCCGTGGATGCTGCTGGGGGTCCACTCGGCACGGCTCGATCTGGGTACCCGCGACCTGGAACTGGACGAGGCGCTCGGACTGAACTGCGCCTGGTACGCCGACATCTTGCCCACGCTGACCGAGCGGTGAGCGCGCGCGTGCTCTAACGCACATGAGCAGGCTGTGCACTCCCGCCGATTGCGGGCGATGCCGTCCCGACCACGCTGCGGCGTCGAAAGTGCTTGCAGGAAACCTTGATCGAACCCATGCGCGTGTGGATCGAGAGTTGAAATTTCCTGTTCATCACATGTGGATCGTCCGTCGCGTCGAACAGCGCCCGGCCCAGCGGGGAAAGCGATCCCTCGCTGCCGGCACCGAGTCGCTCGATTTCCTCCCGCACCCGAGCTAGTGCTTTCCCAATCTCGTACTCCCCCAGGGCGGCACTAGCGTGCGAACTCCTCGTGCGGGGCTTAGTGATCGGTGTGCAGGTTGATAGGCTTGGCACTCTCGGCTACGCGACCGACGAGCCCGCGTATCTGCCCACCCGGCTGCGTCCCGGCGAGCCGTGCAATCGACAGTCGTTCAAGGTCGGCGGGAGACAGGCCGGCGCCCGCAGATCAATAATCGAGCTCCGGATAGCGCCGGAATATTCCCTCTTCGTTAAAGGCGATGCGACGGCCGGAGGACAGATAGGCCGCGATGCGCGGTCTCTCGGCGACCCGCGCGTGTAGCGAAGCTACCCGTTGGTGTGCTGGCTCCAACCGCTGCATTGCTCTGGGAAACGCGTATCGCAGCCCCTCAATGACCTGATACAGCGACAGGTCGGGATAGGTCACGCCGCCACCCACCAGATACGCATCGCCCAACGGATTGTGCGCCAGCACTCGCTCGAAATAGCCCATGAACTTCGGCAGTCGATGGGCATGAAATAGACTTGCGCGCCGAGCCGCCTCCAATTTCTGGTCCTCGTAGTAGAGTTCCCCGCCCAGCGGGTGGTGGGTATCGTGAATCTCATCGACCCAGTCGGCGAGGGTGAGCTGAAGCTGGTGTGTCCAATAACGGCCCACCGTCTCAGACGGCGCCAGGCCGTGTCGGTCGCCCAGATAGAGCAGTATGTTGGCGGTCTGCGCGATGAATTCGTCACCGTCGCGGAGAATTGGCGGCGCGAACGGCGGGCGAGCGGCTTGCTCGTCCGCGAGCACCGCAGCGATGGCACCTGGATCGGGGCGTTCGGTGCCACGCCACACGTCGACGTAGTCGGCGCCCGCTTCCTCCAAAGCCAGGCGCACGAACTCCCCACGGCCCTGGATGCTCGGCCAGTAATAAAGCTGATAAGCCATATTGCGATCTCTTCCGCGTTCGACATTACTGTTGGCGGGACGGTCACGGCCAGTCCGGCGGAGGCGGCCGATTCGTCTCATCCTCAGTTGTATTCCGGCGTCGCGATGGGTGGCGCGTCCGCGCCGCTGTTGACGTCGTGCAGTGTCTGTACCGCGGGTGGCGTGATTTCCCCATCCAGATCGCCGTTGTAGCGTGGGACGGCGCGATATCAAAGACTTCCAGTCTCGCCCCGGTATCGAGCATGGCCCGCGCCACCCCGAGCAGACGCTTGCCGTACGAATTTTTTCCGATGCTTTCGCCGATACCCAATATATTCATCTTGGCCTCCGTCGCAGGGCGCCACATTAGCTCTAGCGCTCGATCACTGACCGAGTCACCCCCATAGGTATCGGTGCCGCTCCAGCAAGCCGTCCCGGTCGATGCCGGGCTTGTAGACTCGCTCCACATTCAGGTCTCCCAGATCATCTTCGTTCAGCACCCCGTGGCGGAACAGAAACTTGATGATGTTGATGTTCGCCTTGTCGCTGAGCATGAAGGTACCGCTCTGGTTGTTGATTGCGACGACCTTGCCCCCGTCCACTTCGAGCTCGCCTGCCCAGGCGGGTGCCGCGACACCGGCATAGTTGTGGGAATTCATGGAGTAGGTCGCGAATCCTTTACCTTGCCCACCGTACAGGGTCCCATCCGTGTTCAGCACGAAGGGCGACTTCGTGACGGTGATTGCCGACTCCATGTCCCGGTCCATCAGCAGCCCGTCCCCGACCCGGACGAGAAAATCCTTCGGTTCGACTTTCAGCATCATCTTCGTATCGAGCCCCAGAGGCTTTGCGTTCGGCGCGGGATTCGGCGCTTCGTAGCGCTCCCGTTCCGCCGATCTGAACGTGCGAAGCTCCTCCAGGGTGGTGGTTGCTGCCGGTTCCCGCGAGACGCCGCGGCTCTTGGTACCAATGCCGATCGGCCGAGATACCGTGCCGATGCCGATTGGAATCGATGACGTGGGCGGATGGGTCGGCTTCGCAACCAGGCTTTTTTTCGGCCGCACCACCGGTAGATCAGATACCCGGGCGCCGATGGCGGGATCGCGTATCCACCCCTCATCCCCTGAATAGCGAACCCAGGTGTGAGACTTCGAAATCGACCACGTGCCGAGGCTGAAGGTGGATGTCCTGGCCTGGTCCGCAATCCGTATCTGTGCCCCGCTTGGTACCTCCGCGATCACCTCCCTGTCGGTATCGCGCAGGTTTCCCTTCTTTTTCGTCCGGTAGATTCCGGCGTCGAAGACCAACTGGGCGACCGCCGTCGGCGGCGGAACACGATCGAGGCCCACCCTCAGTTGTGCCAGCTCCTGCACCTGGGCACTTTGGTCGGCCAAATCCTGCAAGTTGCGGTGTGCAGAAGCGTGCGGACCGCTTGCCGAGACAGCCGAAAGCCGCGGCGCGGCGGCCACACCCGAGCACGCGTCAACGTTCCGTGTCCGTGCCCCTGCCTGCGCAGTGTCTAGTGTCTGCCGCCTGGCCGCCGGTACGCGTGCCGTCATGTGCCCTGCCCCTTTTTTTCTCGGCGCGGGATCGCAGCGTGTCACGACGCCGCGCTGCGAACCAATTCGAAAAAATATAGGCAATTGCCAGCCATTCCGCGATCGGCATCAACCCCCCGTGCAGCTCCCGTTCGCCCGAATCGGGAGGTCAACCGATGGGTGGCGCCATCAGCCCGAATCGCTTACCGGGCTCCCGCACGAGAGTACGGTTGCAGCAGGTCCCAGTACGTGCCTGGACAGAAAAGCGTAGCCGTAACGACGGCTGGAAGGAAGGTGGGTGCCACCCTGGCGGCGACATGGCCTATCCCCGCAGTGTCCTATTTCTCGTATTCGTCCCGCAGCCTGAGCCATTCCATCGTGTAGGAGAGACGGTCCTCGTCTCGGCCCTTTGGAACAATGTCGAGATAGTGGTAGGCCGTGATGAACATGTCGAGGCCGCGTTGATAGACCGAATACGTGTGGTAGATCGCGCCGTCGGTATCCTTGTAGAACACGCTTGCCCCCGGCGCCTCGGTGCTGGGGAAGCCTTGTGCTCTGTAGTTGTAGTACGCGGTGCCCTGCTCGATCTCCTGCTCGCTGAATGAGACGTGGTAGTCCCGGTTGAAGTCGTTGCCGAACGAAGAGACCCAGATGAATTCCCACCCCATACGCTTCTTGAAGCGCTGCAGCTCGTCGAGCGGCGCCTTGGAGACTGCAACCATCGACACGTCCCGCTGCTCGAGGTGAACGACAGCGGGGTTGAAGTGATCCGCGAGGAACGAGCAGCTCTTGCACCCGGCGTCCCAACCGGGCCCGTACATGAAGTGGTAGACGATGAGCTGGCTTCTGCCGCCGAACAGATCGGACAAGCGAACGGGTCCGTCGGGGCCGTGGAACTCATAGTGCTTGTCGACCTTTTCCCAGGGCAGCTCGCGGCGCCGCCTGCTGAGTTGGTCGCGGAGCCGGGTGAACGCCTTTTCCTCGGCCAGCAGAGCTTTGCGGGCGTCAACCCACTCCTCGTGAGAGACGACATTCTTGTTCATCGCTCCTCCGCACGGTTCGAAATTCGAGGCAAGTCCAGTTGATATTTTAGAAGTAACTATAATATAAACCAGTTGCTATCGAGTCCAGACCTCGTGCCGAAGAGGACGAATGCCTGCGTTGGACCTCTATCACGCCATTGCAGATCCGAACCGCCGCAAGATGCTGGAACTGCTATCGCAAAGGGAGAGGTCGGTCCAGGAGCTATTGCCGTACTTCGACGTCACGCTCGGCGCGATTTCGCAGCATCTAAAAATTCTGCACGATAGTCGACTCGTGGTTCGCCGGAAGGCGGGACGGTTTCGCTACTACCGCGCCAGACCGGAGCGCTTGCAGGAAGTCCATGAGTGGACGAAGCAGTACCGGCGCTTCTGGGAGTCGCGCCTGGACCGACTGGGGCAGTATCTGGATGACCAAGCGTGAAGTTCGACCTAGCATTTGAACGGGTCTATCCACATTCGTTGGAGGCCGTCTGGCGGGCGCTCACGGACCCGGCAGCCCTCGGCCAATGGCTCATGGAGACGAATTTCGTGCCCGAGGAGGATCAAGCGTTTCAGATGTGGTGCCAGAATGCGTCCGGCAGCAGACATCGCTATCTCTGCAGGGTGCTCACCCTGGAGCCGCTGTCTCGCATGCTCTGGTCCTGGATGCTCGATGGGCGGCAGAGCGAGGACGAGACCTATGTCGAATTCATTCTGGAGCAGGTTGCCGATGGCACACGTCTGAGCGTTCGCCATCACGGCGACAGTGGTCCTTCGATCGTCGACGCGTTCAATTCGGGCTGGCCGCACAAGCTCGATCTTCTGGCGGCCCGGCTTGCCCACCCATGAGCATTCCCGCCCCGCCGACCGGCAATCGTTCCGCCGCTGCGGACCGCCCTGTCGGACATACCTCCGTATCGAACAAGGCAGCGCCTCCGGTACCGGAAGGTGGTTGCGAGGAACGCATGAGAAGTTCATCGGCAGTGCATTTGAGTGATCGAAGATCGCTCACAGCGTTGCGCGAAAATGTGCAAGCGAGCCCGGCATGAGCGCAGTTGCCAGATCCGTGTCTCCGTGTGTAGGCATCTGCAAGCTGGACGATGCCGGCGAATACTGCCTCGGCTGTGCACGTACCGGGAAGGAGATTGAATCATGGTCCAGTCTGAGCGACATGGGCCGGCAGACCGTCTGGGACGCATTGCCCGAACGGTTCACCGCGCTAGGTATCGCCTGCCGGAGACTCCCGTGGGATACCGCAGCCATTCGAACCTTCGTCGAGCACAGCATCACTGGAGCAGGCGGGACCTGGGTCGTGGGAGTCCTCGGCGCAGTGGCCGAATTCATCCCGAAACCGGGAGCGGCGGCGGCGACCCGGTTCGCTGCCGACGAGCTGATCGCCGAAACCGAGGGCGCCGCGATGCGGCTCAGATTGAACGATCATGTTCACGCCCTGACCTTCGGCCACAACGACTATCCCGCCGCGACCGGCCGGATCGTTTTGGCGGTCGAGCGCACCCACGGCGGCGTTCCCGCCCGATCCGAACTCACCGCGCTGGGTGAGGACCAGAAGGCGATTTCGTCATTGGCGCGTCGTGAGGCGCTTTTCGATCTCGGACTCGGCCGAAATGAGGCTCGGTTCTGCGTCCGCACCGGTGATGATGCCACCGCGCGGTCCTTGCGGGCGCATGTCGGCATGGCCTTTGCCGAAGTCCTGACCCGGATCGGCCCATTGCTGATCGAAACGAATCCGGTACGTGTGATCGAATCCGCGCTTGGCCGGATCGAGATCTCGACCCCCATCCCGCCGCCGGGCGGCAAATCGCCGACAGGGCCGCATACTCATCTGCTGCCGGATCATCTCGCATCGATGCGCGCCTTGCCGACTGGCCTGGATCTTCCCGACACCTATCTGCCTGGTGCGATTTTTTATCCCGCTCGGGGCCAAGCGGCACCACGACTGTAAGCCGAGCGAATCGTGTTTACTTCGTGTCGATCCGAAAGGGCCACCGGATTTCTTTGATCGCGATCAATACCGCACTGCCACAATGCCGGCGTCGTGGATCGTTGACGGTCGCCGATCGAGGACAGCCCATGGGCTCGACACCGAGCGCAGCACTCAGGAAATTAGCCTACGAGAAACGGCTACGGGTTTGGGGTGTGTTGGTTCGTATCGTCCACTTGACCCTGGTTGTCGGGTTCTTCGTGGCCTAACCCGGATACTTCATCAGGGACCCCGGATGCTGGCGGAATTCGCAGCCGTCCTGGCGCCG
>JBFGYN010000102.1:0-10708 GCA_041587415.1 Candidatus Competibacterales bacterium
GCCGATCTGATCGGCGATCGCGGCCTGCCCAAGGCCACCGCACATCGGCTCACGCGCCAGTTGGAGGCAGAGGGCTTCCTCCAACGTGAGCCGATTCGAAATCGCTTCATCGCTGGTCCGCGGCTGCACGATTTCGCGCTTGCGGTGCTCGCGAATCGGGTGCTGGGTGCACCGAGGCACGCCATTCTCCAATCCTTGTCGGAGGAACTCGGGGAAACCTGCAACTGCACAATGATTGATGGCAGCCACATCGTCTACTTTGATCGAGCGCAGACCAACTGGCCTTACCGAATCGATCTTCCGGTGGGGACGCACCTGCCCCTGCATTGCACGGCCAGCGGCAAGTTATTTCTCGCCAACATGACAAAAACCCGGCGGGAACAGCTGATCTACCACTCGCCGTTGAAACGCGAGACCGATCGAACCATCACCGACCCCAACCTCCTGGAGGAGGAATTAGAAAAAATTGCCGCGAGCGGGGTCGGCGTGGATAACGAGGAGTTGATGCCGGGGATGGTGGCCTTGTCGGTTCCCGTTATGGACGATTCGAACCGCATGTGCTTCACCGTTGCCGTCCATGCCCCGACGATTCGCAAGTCGCTGCACGAGCTTCGCCAGTACCTGCCAGCACTGCGGCGCGCGGCGGCCGCCTTGTCGGCCACCTATTTTTCGGACAATCACGAAAATTAGACCGAGCACCGCGCGGAGGGCGCGAGGGGTCGTCGTGCGCGCGCGACTTCCTACGCCGCTCCACACACCGTGCAAAGGGGTCCCCTTTTGGAACTCATCACCACCGGTCTGACGGAAACGGCTCTGCTCGTGACGAGCGTGTTCGTTGCCGGCGTCGTACGCGGATGCATCGGCTTCGGCTTCTCGGCGCTGGTGGTGGCCAGCACCTCCTTGTTCTTGGCCCCTTCCGCCGTCGTGCCCATGGTGGTGCTGCTGGAAATTGTCGCCAGCCTGCAAATGGTCTTTCGTGTCTGGCGCGACGTGCTCCGGGAATTGCTGGTCGTGCTCAGCCTCGGTGTGTTGGTCGGCACGCCCATCGGAGTCTACTTCTTGTCCATTGCACCTGCCGACACCCTGCGGTTGGTCTTGTCGATCATGATCCTGAGCATGACCGTGGTGCTCAGCGTCGGTTACGTGTACTCCGGCCCCCTCAATCGCCCCGTCATGTCGGCGCTCGGCATGCTCTCCGGGGTGTTCAATGGTGTTGCCGGCATCGGCGGCATGCCGGTGGCTATCTTCCTGGCCTCGGCGAAATTTCCCATCCGCCGCATTCGCGCCACGATGGTGATCTTTCTCCTGGTCACCGAGCTGATCTTCCTTGCGAGCGCTGCCGTGGGCGACGTTTATCGTTGGAGCATCGTCAACACGTCGGTGCTAGCGTGTTTGCCCATGGCGGTGGGCCTGATGCTCGGTTCACGCCTGTTCGGCAAGTTGGACGAGGGCATTCTCCGGCGCATTTTCGTTCTGATTCTGCTGGCGCTCTCGCTCATCGGTGTGCTTCGCGCAGTGACATAGCCTGCGACCCTCGGCCAACGGATGCAGCAGATTCACAGAGTTCTCGGCCACGACGGTCATCATGGCCTTCGAATAGACGACGTAGTCGGGGTCGGCAATTCGCACCCGCTCCATGAACGGCCCTTCCTCCGCAAACGCGTGCAGGAGCGAAGTCATTCAATGGGCGAAGCGAGCCGCCTCTTGTATTTGCCGGAGGGTATCTTTGGAATAGCTGTCCGGCAGCCCCGTATCCCCGGACTGGCTATCCCGTGAATGCTCTCGCCTTGCTGAAGTGCAATGAGCTTGTTGGACGGGACACCCGACAAAGTCTGGATAATTCTCAGTTTCGTCGCGGCACGCGCACGTGCCGCCGAGATGGAAAGGCAACATCGTTGATCCGTTAGGAAAGCCGAAACCGCACTTTTCGATTGCTGGGAATTCCTGGGCGGAATTGCTTAGGCCTTCCCTAGGTGCTCAATTGTTCCCCCAAGAATTCATACTGATTTCTGGTATTTGAATGATACTTTGACTTTCGTCCGGTAGGCTTTCACTTTTCCGTTCTCGATCTGCAGATCTTGTTCGACCACTTCGGCGATGCGCAGATCCCGTATCGAAGCAGCAGCGGTTTCGATCGCAACAGCGGCTGCTTTTTCCCAAGATTCGGTGCTCACCCCAATTAGTTCAACGACTGTATAACAGCTTGCGGCCATCCTGGTTTTCCTTCTATGAAGTTTTGTGACTTTCTGTTCAATTCAGAGATTTCATGCGACAAATGGCCATGCCGCCTGGAAGCAGCATGTTAGCACGTTGCTGGCGCCATCGGACGCTGTTGTGATTGGCACATTGGCGTGATTTGCTCGGCACCTGCGACTTGGGTGGGAATCTGAGGGCGCCGATTCACTGGGTCTTCAGCCCCTGATCTCAGGCAAAGACGGCCCAGTACGCAATAACTCACGGTCATGAGACTCTGGTCCGATTCCACCTCAATCAGGCAGATTTGCGTATTGAATCAAGCGAACCCCGATCTATGCGCGCGGGCCGCGTTTCGATCCACAAGGGCGCAATGACCCCGGCCCCGTCCATTCCGTTACGACAGTACCCTCGGCAGGCTCCCCTAACCCGGCTATTTCACCAGGGCGGCCTTCGGCGAGACCGCTTCCGGCGGGTCCATCAGCCTGGTTCGGATTCGCGGTAATCGGCCACATTCCGAGGAGCGTCTACGCATCAATTTCGACGCCACGGTCGTCCATGTCGCGATTCGCCGGCAGAACGCAGTCCGTTCCCAGAAATAAATGGAAGACGTTCGATACCCCGGTTGCCCCGTCAGGAAGGGAACGTCATGCTCATACCCAAGGACAGTTGGAATTTCGATCGCCGTATGTCCGACCTTCGAAGTAACGTTTCAAGGCGAAGGGCTTCAACTCCTGGGGCATATCACCGGTGGCGAGCAGTCGCGCGACGAGCTTGCCAACGCCGATCATCTTGAAACCGTGATTTGAGTCGGCGGTCATGAATGCGTTGTCGCACACCCAATCGAACACCGGAACATTGTCCGGTGTGAAGGCACCGATGCCACCATTTCGGCGGTTCCTGAAATAGGGGCGCAGGCCTTCGAAGCGCCGTAACAGCTGGCCGGCGGCCGCACAATAGTAGTCCGCGAACCAGTCATCGGCCTGGTACAGGTCGTTCAGGTGTCCGTAGGGTTCGAGCACGGCTCTGGGCCCCATCTTCACCGGGGTCGTGCCGCCCTGAATGCCGGGGGCTCCGACCCGTTCCGCGGCATAGCGGGTATACCAATAGACGTACTCCTTGATGGCCTGTCCGTTGTCGTCGAGCACGGGGGTGTTCATCAATTCCACGTGCAGCACTGGGGAGTCCTTGCCCTCGGCAGTACGAAAGTCCGTGCCGTCCGGCAGATACACCTCCCCTTCCAGAAGCCGCCAATAGGTCCACATGTCCGCACTGTCTTCAACGTGGCCATCCGCATAGACCACTGAAAGTTTCGCGTCGCGGCCCAGCCATTCCCAGTGCAGCGGCATCCAGGCACCGGCGGAGACCACAACGGCCTCTTCGACGCGAATGTCGCCGGAATCTGTGTGCACCACCCGCACGGTACCGTTGTGAAGGTCGTAGCCGGTCACTGCCGTGCCGTAAGCCCGCTGCACACCCCATTGGCGGCACTTTTGGTCCAGCCCCCAGCACGCCAAGTGCGTTCCCGCGTAACCAGACGGCCGCTCGTGCAGGACCACTTCGCAATGGGACGTCTTGAAATCCGGCCAAACGGATTTAAGGAAGGCTTTGGCATCCGAGCCAATGTAAAGATCGGAAGGATAGCCCTGCTCGTTCTGGCTCTTGTGCAGAGTCACGTAGTCCGCCTCCTGATTGGCCTCCCCCACCGACACGTAGCCGACTTGTTGAAATCCGAGGTTTACCGGGTCACTTTGCCAGACGGCGACGCTCTCCCTCAGAATGGCGTGCAGCGGCCCGGTCATGTAGAGGTTGCGCACGCAGCCGCACGCCAACCCCGTGGCGCCGGCGCCGGGGCCTTGTTTGTCGATGAGCACCACGTCCGACCCGCGCCCGGCGCCCGAGCGCTCCAGCATCATCGCCAAATGATAGGCGGTGGACATACCGTGAACGCCTGCGCCGATGACCACGAACCGCGCCGAGCCCGGCAGCCGCACGACGTCGAACAACGGGACGACAGCGGGGTTTGCGATCGCACCCGCCCCGCCCGAGGCGAGCGAAGGTCGATTCTGGAACGGGTACCACTGATTGTCAGGCTTATCGTTCTGGGGGTCTTTCATGGATTCTCTCGGTCCCACGGTACAGGTCGATCAGACAAGTTCAGAACAGCCGAGCGCACGGACCTCTTGCTCGATCACTGGAAACCCGTTGCGGCCGACGGCGCCCAATTCTCATCGACGTTTTTCGGGTTGCGTTCCGGGCGTCGGGCGTCTTCGCCGGGTGAACAAGTACAGTGCGTAGCGCAGGCGCGCGCGAGTTAAGGGAAACGGGCCTCGCTGCGGATCAAATTGACGCTTCATGTTGTAGACGGAAAAATTCTGCAGCCGGCCGTCCCAGGTCCGGAAACGCTTCGAGGCGAGCCGCCGGCGGCAACGCCAGAGGTGAAATTGGCCCGGCAAGCCTGGTCCGCGCCCATTCGGGAGGCGAAAATCGAGAAATGCCTCGAGCAACGCGAGTGTACCGGATAAGGCAGGTCGTTCGCCGCCACGATCCAGCATCGACCACAATGTCTGCCATTGGACGTCTGCCTGAAAGCGCGTGGCAATCGCGGCCATGTCGTGCAGTTGCCTGAGATTGACGTCTCCCCGCATATGTCCCAGGTCGGCAATCTGAGCATGCACCAGTGCGTGCAGGAGCCGATGAGTGGGTTTCAGTACCCGCATGCACAGTCCTTCCAACCCAATGGATTCGCTGTTCGCCCATGCCGCTTGGTTCGGCAGCAAATGGCGGCAGCGCCCAATCAAGACGTGCCTGTGCAACTCGATACTGGCCGGCTCGCCCGATTTGATCAGCGGGGCGTGGTGATGATGGTCGACGAGGCGCTGGAGTTTCTCCGGGTCAGCGACGTAACCGAACCGCTCGAGAGCGGTCACGGCGGTCTGCATGGCGCCTTCGGATACCAACAGGTCGGCGTCGGTCATAATGCGCGTACCCTTGTCCCGGAACGCGTTCCGGAAGAGGTGCGCAACCCCTTTCAATACCAGCGGCTCGACGCCAGCGCCGTTCAATACTCTCACCGCATCCCGCATCTGCCGTGCAATGCCGAGGTTCCGCTTGGTGTTGAGCTGATGGAGTTCGGCGAGGTAATCGGCGAGGTCGCTGGGCAGCCGATCTGCGAGTCCTTTCTCATTCAAGCCAGCCCAGAGGGCAGGCGTGACGAGATAGGCGTTCGCGAGTTCGACAACCCGCTCCCACGGCCATTCTGCCATCTCGAACGAGCGCTGCAGTGAATACAGAGTTCCCGAGCGCGGATTGGGGGCCAGTGCATAACCCAGGAAGTGGACGACGGCCAGGTCGTCAATCACGGGCGAGTGCGCAAACGGCATCGATCGCCTCATCGATGTCGCTGTATTCGAGCGAGTGGCAGGGCACACTGGCGAGCCAGTCGATCAGCTCCGACACCACGTCGGAATCGAACAGGTCGATATCGTCGTAGCCGGCATCGGCGATTCGGCACAGCGCCTGGGCGGTGGAGACCGATTCGATTCGGGTGCTGAAACCAGCCCGGTAGCGTGGAAAAACGATCCGAACCACGGGCAACGCCGACGGTGCAGCACCATCTCTGGAAACCGGAGGCAGGTAGCGTACCAACCGGCCATCCAGGCGCCGGTGGACCGGAAGCGTCGCCAGAACCGGGAAGCGGGACTGGAGCACGGGCCACGAGCCCTCCTTGATCGCGAAACAAACTGGCACCGGCCGGATTTCATGGGACTTCGGCAGGAGCAAGGCCAGTTCGTCGCTCAGATGCTCGCCCCCATGGGCGACCAGCGCCGCTGTCAGGGTGGACTTGCCGGACCCGGATTCGGCGGGCAGCAGGACGCACCCCCGGCCAATGCCCACTGCGCCGGCATGGAACGCGGCCAATCCACCAGCCTCGGGGTACGCCGCAAGTAGAATTGTGACATTGACCAGTGCCGCCACTTCGTCGGCTGCGCGACATCGTCCCACCAGGCGATCATCGACAGTTACCAGAATGGCACCTTGTTCCGTGAACACGTTGACGATGTGAGCGGGTTCGACGGGCGTCTGCAGGTGCGCGAGCAGAGGGTGAACCCAGTCTTCCAACTCCGTGCTTTCGAGCCGGACAATGAAACCCGAATCGAGCAGCCGGTAGCGACGTTCGGCGGCCGGTCGGAAGTCCGGCGGCGCGGACGCTCGAATCAACGGTTCCGGCGCCAGGGTGCGACATGCATCGCCTCGGTCGAGCACCAGCCTCTCGGCTCGCCATCGGTCGAGCAACCGATCCGTGTCCGTTCTGGCTTGGCTCCTCGAAATGCCGAACGCCTCGGCGAGCGCGGCGGCGGTTGCGGCGGGAGACAGCCCCTCTTCGCGGCAAGCCCAGACGAAGGCAGCGCTGGCGTTCAGGTAAAACAATCGCCCGCCAGTGAGCACCACTGCCTCGTGGTCCAGATAGAAGGTTCGGGTGTCGGGCCTCCGTGCCGGAGGGGGCATCCTGAGGGTCCTGCCGCGGCTGTACTGCCCAAGAATAGCATTCGAGATCTCGATACGGATCCCCCAGCATCGAAACCTGCCCCAGCGCGTCAGATATTTGCCCAATTTGGGGTAGGAATGATGCCACTGGGTGTCAGAGGTCTATATAATTGCCTCGGGCCCGTGCTCAACAAGGACGAATCAAGGACGGCGTAAATGATTGTTTCATCGCGTTTGAACATTCGCTGGCACGGCGCTCGCTCAATAACAACCCGCTCACTACTCCAGTGAGTTCGTCAAGAGGAACCTCGAAGATGCACACGGGTGCAGATGGTCGGACGGAAGATGAAAGTGCTCGACCAAACGAACGCGCAGACCTGGAAGGTCGGCGCGATTTTTTGAGGAAAGCAGGGCGGTTCGCGATCTACACGCCGCCCGCGATGATGCTGTTGATGCGACCGAGCAGCGCGCGGATTGCGCACTCTGGCGGCGATCAGCCGGTGGGTAAATCGAACGGCAGGCCCATTCATTCCTACCACAATGGCTCCGGCACCACGAAGTCGGCGGGCAAGCCCGTCTGGAGTCATGCGAACTCGAAGCAAAATGGCTCCGGCACTACGAAGCCGGCGGGCAAGCCCGTCTGGAGTCATGCGAACTCGAAGCAAAATGGCTCCAGCAGCGCAAGGCGTCGGGGTAGGCGGCGACGGACGAGCTTTGCTGCGAAAGTGCGGAAATTCGTTGGGAGTCTCTTTGGCTAGCGGCACGGAGCCTTGTCTCTTTCCAGGTCCGAGGGCCAGCCTCCAGTAGGCTGGCCAAGCTTTGAAGAAAGTGTTCGTCGAGGACGAGCAAGTATCCCCCGGCAGCGCCGGGGGATTTTTCGTTGGCGCCTCGAAGCGACGGGAGGCGCTTCCCGGTAGCGTCCGTAGCCGCAGCCCCGACAAGGTTGAATTCGGAACGTATGCCGCCGCTTGTCGGGTGTCCCGTTTTGAGCGTCTGCCTGAGATTCCCTCGGCCGCTCGGTACGGTTCAATCAGACTAGCTCAGGGTAGCCGAGCGCGCAGGCCTGTTCCTCGATTCGGAGAATACAGTCGTAATCGGCAGGATCCAGACGATGGATCCCCGACAGAAACAGAGCCTCACAAGTCTCTCTCATTTCAGGCGCCTCGAGTACGGTAACGATCGATTCCCGGAGCGCTGAAATCGTTTCAGCTGGCGTGCCCCGCGCGCAGATAAACGGCAGGCCGGGGGCATCGGGACTTTCTGCGACCACACGCAGCAACGACGCCAACTCCGGCAGATAACGTTCCGCCAGCGCCCAGCTCACGCAATCCACGGAGCAAACGTCTGCCGTTCGCGCCGCCACGGCCCGCATCGATCCAATGTGGGAACCGGTGTCCGCCTGTGACCGGAAAAACGATGAGCCATCCGCAAACGGCGCGATGGTCGCACGGAAAGCGGAATATCCCGACTGGGAGCTGCGATCGTTATAGGCGGCGCGTCGACCGCGCAAAGACGAAATATCGGTTGACGGGTCGTCCTCTCGAACCAGGATGACGCTCCGGTATCGGCTACCGCTACAACCGCGCACCGCGTAAGCGGGGACGCCCACCAGGGATACACGGTCCCGCAGCGAGGTCGCGAACGGATAACCACAGGTCTGAGCGAGCAGAAGATTCGGGGAGCACCAAATCTCGTTCAAGCTCGAGTCCCTAGCCAGCTGATGGGGGGCATCGATTCCCCGCCGACGCAACTCTACGGCCAACCCGAACCAAAGCGTATCCGTCGCAGCTCTCACGGGGGCCAAATCATACATGGGAAGTGCGGCAATCACCGGGTTGCAACGCCTTCGGCATTGGTCGACGGGACGCCCACGCGCCAATCAGGGCACAATGGTATCGGGCTGCACCATGTGGACGACACCGATTTCCAGCAACTCCGCGTGCTCCGGGTACCACATATCGCCAAAATCTGTCTCCAGCGCTCGTCTCAGGCGGTCGGTATGAACACCTCGACTGCGATAGAAAGCCAGGTCCCTGAACAGCTCGTGTTCCGGTTTGACATCTGGACGAACCATCCACGCCTCGAGTCGATAGCGATGAAACCCGATGCGGGCTGTGGGCCCGACTATTCGCAGCGTGCCGCCGATGAATGCGGTTGTACAGGCGGAGCTACATTCCCCGAAAACCTGGGTTGCAAGACCGCGCTCCACAACGAGCTTCGCGACACCACGCGCTTCATACACACGCCCACCGCGGCTTTCCAATACCACGGTATCCACTGTGGGATGGTCGTTCAATGCGCCCAGAACCGCTCGCGTAACCCCTGGTTCCAGGAATCCCTCCAGAAACAATGTCTCGCCGTCGGCAGATACCCGGAGCTCATACCCTGGTCGCGATTCCTGCGCGGCGGTTTCGGCCACCTCCTGCCAGGTACGCATGTCGTAGAAGGCGTGGAAGATGCCGAGGGCGTCCAGAAAAACGATGAGGATTCCCAGGAGGACGCCACCCTGCGCCGCTCTGGGCCAGATAGCATCGTGCACCTCCGACAGAGACCGGTCACTGGCCCTCAGCACACCGACGGCTTGCCACGGAAACACGACTAGACGAAAAACGACGAAGCCGATGAGCGTTGCACGGAAAAAACCCGGCGGATCGTCGGCGTAGTGAGAACGGGTGAACAATTGAATGACGTAGATGCAAGAGCCGACGCCGACAAGATTGACCCAGAAAGCCCAGGCCAGCGTGAGCCGTCCACGCCAGTGATCGAGGATGTAGAGGTAGGCGTCTCGGAACACGTTCAAGAGCGGGCAAATCGAGAATGTGCGTAATGAGACCAAGGGCGCAAGTTGTCGGCCCGCCCACACGCCCACGGTGTCCCAAACTCGCCGAATTGCCGGGTTGACGAAAATGTGGGCAACGCAATTCACCCTAGTCCACTGGGCACAAAATGCCCTCTCTTGCAGAACAGCCGGGCGCGCTCCAAGGCGCGAAGATCAAATTCGCGTTCCGGCGGCACCCTCAGCCATGACCACCGACCCAATATCTCGCCCAGCGCCTCAACGACCCCGTCCAGTATCAGGAATTCAGTTCCGTCCGAATCGCTCGCCGGCGTGTAAGTCAGGCCGGCAGGCAGTTCCGCCAGCTCGACTACTTCATTGCCGAAACGGTGCAGGTCCAGGCGGCGCACGCCGTCCGTGCTCTCGCGCCACTCGGCATTCGATGTGTTGCAGACCACCCTCCGGCGATCCGCTGGATCGAACTGCCGAAGCTTGACGAAAATCGTGCAGCCCTCGTCGCTCCAGGGCGCGTGGGCGGAGAAGGGGGGATTCCGAACATAGGTGCCAGAGGGAAAATCGCCCGTGTCATCCGAGAACACACCTTCCAGCACGAAAAACTCCTCACCCTCATCGTGTACATGCTCCGAGAATCGGCTGCCGGGCGCATAGCGGACGATGCTCGTAGCACGAGCCACTTCACCGCCGACTCGATCCAGCATAAGCCGCTCCACACCGGCCATGGGCGAGGCTTCCCAAGCCGCCTGCCGGTAGTCCACGGTCACCGGTATGGAAAAATCGGCGTTTATCAACATAGGGCATCCAACCACCGGCGTCGGAGACTTCGGAGGGATGAAGTGTGCGCGCTGCAGAGACCGAGATCCAACCGAATCAACGCCTGGCCAGTATGCTGTCCAGCCGATTCGCGAAGGCTTTTCGGTCCCTCTGACTGAGTGCCGACGGCCCACCGGTCATCACACCGGAACTCCTCATCTGGTCCATGAAGTCGCGCATGGTGAGCCGTGCACGAATGTTGTCCGAGGTAAGCAGCTCGCCGCGTGGATCGAGCGCCTGCGCGCCTTTGCCGATGACCGCCGCGGCAAGCGGAATATCGGCTGTAATCACGAGATCGCCGGCTGCCACCTGCTCTTCGATCCACTTGTCCGCTGCATCGAATCCCGCCGGCACCTGGACAGCCTGAATCAGCGGAGACTTCGGCACGCGAACTGGCTGGTTCGCCGCCAGGGTCAACGC
>JBFGYN010000103.1:0-10669 GCA_041587415.1 Candidatus Competibacterales bacterium
GTTCAAATCCAGCATCGCCCACCAACTATCAATCAGTTAGAATCTACGACACGCCCGGACCGGGCAACCAACCGATTGTCTGCCACAGCCTTGTCACATTCGCTTGCCAACGATCGGGGTGTGGCAATGGCGTCCTTCAGAAGACGCGGGTCCAATCGGGGGCAGGCGCAGGTCCGAAAACGGGGCTATCCTTCGCAGATCAAGACGTTCGAGACACCTGCTCTGGCTGAGCCGTGGACGCGGGCCGTTGAAGTCGAGATGGACAAGGGTCGTTCGATTCGCTTGCGGAAGCTGAGTCGACCACCCTCAAGGAACTGCTGGAACGCTAGCTGGCGCAAACCGTGTAGCAGATCGGGCGACAATTCACCGAGCAACGCAAAGGATGCCCTGGGTGTATGAACGATTCGTCACGGGCCTCAAACAACCGATTGGGCAGCGTCGTGGGCTCTCTGCATAGCGTCGTTCTCGAGACATCGTGTGAGCTTGCGGACGGTCGAAATGTCGAATATTGCTCTCACTTGCAAGCGTGTGCCCCATGGTCATCGATCCGTGATACGAGTCTTGTGGCAAGCAATGAATCGCCACCCAGGTCGGAAAAGTTCTAGTGAACCCCGATCCCTTTGACCCCCAGCAGGTCACTCCAGGTCTCCACCATCACTGTCTCCATCGCTGATGCGTCCGAAATGTTCGAGTTGTCTTGCTCACCGGGCGCTTGGCGGGAAGTCGGTAGCGCACGGCGAAACGGCTTGCCGGACGGCGACAGTGGCCATGTATGCGGCTGCATGATCGTAGACGGAACCATGTAGCCGGAAAGCTTGTTCCGCAGGTATCTCGTCAATTCGCCGATGTCGAGGGGGGAGCACCCCTGCGGCGAGACAGTAGTCAACCAACCGCGAGTCGCTCGGATCGTATTTGTCCTGGGTCGCGTGCTCATCAAGCCAGCGCCCGGATGACGCGTGGGGGTCGCGCGTGGTCGCGTGCGTCGAGGGCCAGCGCGCGCCGCAACGGCACCAGAAAGGCGACTGCAGTCTGAGAAATTACGGCATCGTCCAAAAGAACGCTGTCCGGGGCTGAAAAAATCGGGAAAAATGTCAGAGACAACTGGGAGGACCTCGATGAATGAACCGGTGAACACCAATCCGAAGGTCGGGCTGTTCGTGACGTGCATCGTCGATGCAATGCGACCGAACATCGGGTTTGCAAGCCTAAAGGTGCTCGAGGACGCAGGGTGTGATGTCGAGGTTCCGCGCACCCAGACTTGTTGTGGTCAGCCCGCCTTTAACAGCGGCGACGACAAATCAACCAGAGCAATCGCCAAGCAGGTCATCGAAGCGTTCGAACCCTACGACTACGACGTGGCTCCGTCTGGCTCCTGTGCGAGCATGATCAAAAGCCACTATCGGGAATTGTTTGTAGGCGACCCTGCCTGGGCCGGACGGCAAACCGCGCTTTCGGCCAAGACATGGGAAATCCTCAGCTTTCTCACCGATGTGATGAAGTATCGCGCAGCGGGCGTGCGTTATGACGGGGTCGCCACCTATCATGACAGCTGCTCGGGGTTGCGCGACTTGGGCGTTTATGATCAGCCTCGGGCATTGTTGGGTGGCGTGGAGGGGCTAACCCTTGTGCCGCTAGTGGGCAACAATGAATGTTGCGGATTTGGCGGGACTTTTTGCGTCAAATACCCGGATCTCTCGAATGCAATCGTGGGTGATAAGGCCGAGAAAATACAGGCGACGAAGGCCGACACGCTATTAGGCGGCGACATGGGCTGCTTGATGAACATGGCGGGAAAACTCAGCCGACTCGGTTCGGCAGTCAAAGCCTATCATACGATTGAGGTGCTTGCGGGCATGACCGATGTCCCGGCAATTTGCAAGCCAGAGGGGAAATCGTGAAACAAACATCGCACGACTTCAAGCCAAATGTCAAAAAGGCGCTTGCTGACCAGACACTGAAGATCGCCCTTAACCGGACAACGAGCCTGCTCCAAAGTCGCCGGACGAAAGTCATTGAAGAGTATCCTGAATACGCAGCCGCGCGGGCTGCCGCAGAAAAAATCAAGGATCATACGCTCAATAATCTCGCGCATTACCTAGAGATGTTCGAGAAGAACGCCATTCAATCCGGTGCTACGGTGCACTGGGCAAGCGCTCCAAAAGAAGCCACGGACATCGTCGTTGAAATATGCAGGGCAGAAGGTGCAAAAACCGCTACGCGCGTAAAATCGATGCTCGGTGAAGAAATCGGCATTGGCGAGGCACTGGCAGAAGCAGGGATTGAGCGAATCGAGACGGATCTCGCGGAACACATCATACAGCTGGCCGGAGATCCGCCTTCGCATATCGTGATGCCCGCGATGCATAAAACCCATGAGCAGGTAGCCGAATTGTTTCGCGAGAAGCACGCTTTTCCGCCGGAGAGCGATGAGGTGGCTGCACTCGTTGCAAGTGCTCGTAAAGAGCTGCGAGCAAAGTTTATGGGAGCCGACATTGGAATATCGGGAGCAAATTTTCTGATTGCCGACAATGGATCCATCGTAACCGTCACCAATGAAGGCAACGCAGAGCTGACAACCACCCCCCCGAAGACCCATATCGTCACCGTGGGAATTGAAAAATTGGTGCCTTCAATGGCGCATTGTGCGGTTTTTCTGCGGCTCCTTTCACGCGCCGCCATCGGCGCGGAAATCACCCAGTACACGACGTTCTACAATGGCCCAAAACGCGCAGCGGACGCAGACGGACCGGAGAATTTCCATATTGTCTTGGTGGACAATCACCGTACCGAGATGTTGGGCACTTTCCTGCAGCCGATGTTGCGCTGCATCCGATGCGGAGCCTGCATGAATCATTGTCCGGTCTACGGGGCCGTCGGAGGTCATGCCTACGGCGCTGTCTATCCAGGACCAATGGGCTCGGTGCTAACTCCGGCGATGTCATCTCTGGAGGCGGCCGGCGACCTGCCAAATGCCTGCACTTTGAATGGCCGCTGTAAAGAAGTGTGCCCGGTCAATATTCCATTGCCCGACATGTTGCGCAGCCTTCGCGCCCGTCAATTCGATCGCAGCCTGACTCCGGGTGTCACTCGTTGGGCCCTGGCGATTTGGGGCTGGATGGCGCAGCGGCCCGCGATCTATCGTCAGGCGACCGGTGTCGCCGTCACGGCCATGCGGGTTTGGGCGCGGGGCAGGGGGAGAATAAGTTCCCTGCCTCTGGCTGGAGGATGGACCAGATTTCGCGATTTGCCGGAACCGGGCCGTGGCACTTTCATGCAGCAGTATTCCCGCCGGAGAAAGCAATGAACCAGGGACGTGAAACGATTTTGACAAACATTCGCGCCGCGCTTGGACATGCTGAGCGCAGCGCCGACGATATTGCGGAGGAAGCGTCGTCATTAGTGGCCGAAGCCGCTCGTTTTCAACCCAAATTTGCCGACCAGTCGAATCTGGAGCGGTTTATTGCCAAAGCCACTTCGGAGCGGGTGACTGCTACCGTATCTCAAGTGGAAAATTTCGGAGATGTGCCGAGCACCGTTGCCGCATATCTTGAACGCAATGGACTGCCCAATAGAATCGTAGTGCAACCGCGACCAGCTCTGACAACGCTTGATTGGAGCAAACTCGACGTTCATGACAAACCGTTGGCAGATGAGACGTTGGTGGTTTCTATCGCGGATCTCGCCATCGCGGAGACTGGTTCGGTTGTGTTTCTGTCCGGGCATGATGCTCCGACACTACTGACTTTTCTGCCACTACACCACATTGTCGTCGTGAATGCAGCGCTCATCCACAGTCACCTGGAAGATGTATTTACGTTCGTCGGTCATGGCCAGAAACGGCAACCTCGTAATTTGTGTATTGTCACGGGAACGAGTGGAACCGCCGATATCGAGGGAAAGAATATTCGTGGGGCCCATGGTCCCAAATTCATGCACATCGTTATAGTCAATTCCTTGTAGACCATTGTGCAGCGATTCCCCAGGGTAACCCTGATCTATTCGCGCGGCAGGGATGCCGGGCTGGGTTCCCGCTCCAGGGATGGATGAACCCTCCAACCCTTTTTCGCGCCCCCGGTGGGCTGTGTTGCTCCTCAGCTCATTGGCAATGCGCCAACCGCAATCGTTGCGCCTTGCCCCGCGGGCTGGATTGACCAGCCGTCCGCGAAATTCCCGGATCCCGATGCAACGTCCGGGCTAGTCCGGATATTTCACCAGGGCGGCCTTCGGCTAGCTCGCTCGCCGCAGGCGGCAATAACAGGATGCCTTGATTGGCACATCTGCCCGCGAGTTGGCGAGATCCAGTCGTTGTTTGATCAATTTGCCTACGTCAGTCTTGCCCAGTCGGCGTAGGCATTCGTGGTAGCCGTGCAAGCTCCAGACATTGTCCGGGTGCTGGCAGGCCCGGCTAAGGGTGTGATCCAAACCCAAGTCCGCGCGGTAAACCGCCTCGGCTTCTTCGACTCGGTCTTGTTCGAGCAGCAGTGCACCCAGGGCATGGCGGGCGGGCTGCATCCACGCCCAGGGCTCGTCGTAGGGGAGATTGTCATCGAGCTCGACCGATTTGCGTAAATGTTGGAAGGCTGCCTCGAAATTACCCTTGCGGTATTCCAACTCGCCGTTCAACATTTCGGCCGCGATGGCCAGGATATCGAGACAGGTGTTGTTGAATACATAGCGGGTATCGGGTACCCGTGATGTCGCGGATTGGAAAAGCCGTTGCTGCTCCACCGCCGCGGCGATGTCGCCCGTGGTCGCGTACGCAACGCCTTTTGCATAATGCGTCATCGCCGTGGTCACGCAATACAACTCCTGGTTTTCTGGCAGCGGCTCGTCGATGATCTCCTGCCATTTGCCGAAACGTATCAATACATGCATTTTCATCGGCACAAACCCTTCGAGCCAATCGGCCATTGGTGGGGTTGGCACGTTGAGCAGTTGTTCCGGAAGCGTGGCGATCATTTCGTTTGCGGCGTCCAGGGCTGGCTTATACTGCCCGAGAAACATCGCCCCATAGAGTTTGAAATGGTAGTTGTGGCAGCGATAGAGCGAATAGAAATGGATCGGTCCCTCACGTTCGAGGTATTTGCGATCAGCGATGATGGCTTTCGTATTCGCACTGACGACTTTGTCATACTGCCCGCAGAGGACGTAGATGTGTGTGGGCATGTGCTGAAGGTGGCCCGCGTCGGGCACGAGATCCAGTAGATTATCGCCGACACGCAACGCGCGCTCTGGATGTGGCGACATCTCCATCAGATGAATGTACATGTGCAGCAGACCCGGGTGGCGTTGCATCTCCCGCAGGTCGTCCACTTTCAAGGCTTTTTCCAACACGGAAATGGCTTCCATCGTGTTGGCGCCCTCGGCGGGTTCTCCGGACTTGAGATCCCAAAGCTGCCAAGGTGTCCGATTCATGATGGCTTCGGCAAACAAGGCGCACACATCCAGATCATCGGGGAACGACTGATAGACCTCGCGCATGGCATTGGCATAGTCGTCGTTCCAGATGCTCAGGTCCTCGCCCGGTGTCGCGTTGGGGTAACGATATTGCAGCGCTTTGATGAGTTCCTGCTCGACGGCCGATGCCGATTTCATGCACGTAAGGGCATTTTGAACGGCGGAGTGCGCCTGGCTGAGCGATTGGGTCAAATCGACTTTATCGAAGGCTTCCCATGCTTTGTTGTAGTTTGGACCGTGCGCATAGGCGATGCCCCAATATGCCATGGCGCAGTCTGGGTCGTACTGCGCCGCCCGCTCGAAACAACGAACGGATTCCTCGTGATTGTAGCTGTAGCACCAGATGAGGCCGCGATCGAACCAGAGCCGAGCCTTGGGCGAGTTGGTTGTGACTCTGCGGCCATAAGTGCCTAGATCATAGTAGTCTGACATTTCCGAAGGTCCTCTCGTGGGCATAACGCTTCAGCTCCCAATCTCCAGAAGAGGTCGAGGAAGCTCACCGTACAGTCACTCGGCCAATGCTCGGCGGCCGCGAATCGCTGGAGCCTATATCGAACGCTCACGACCGTGCGTCAGGAAGTCCGCGATGCGGGCGGCGATCTCCGCGGATGAGGTTTCCTTATCGAGGCTGGCTAACGCCTGTTCCGCAATGTCATTTGGCAAAATCGAGCGCCTCGCCGTGACGAGGTCCGCCACAAAATCGCAATTGAACTCCGGGTGCGGTTGGATCGAGTACGCCTTGTCAGCATAGACGAGCGCGGCGTATCGGCAAAAAGGCGAGGAGCCGACCACCGTTGCATCGGCTGGCGGCTCGATCACCTGATCCTGATGCCAGGCGGCGAGCCGGGCGCCGGCGGGAAATCCGTCCAGTGCGTAATCCTTCAGCCCCACTGACCAGCCACCGGAAAACTTTTCAACTCTGCCTCCCAGTGCCTGGGCGAGAATCTGATGGCCGAAGCAGATGCCTACGATTGGCACCGAGGCGGCGTACGCTTCACGAAGAAACCGCTCCAGCGGCGGTATCCAGTCGTGGTCCTCGTAGACCCCGTACTTGGAACCGGTTATGAGCCACCCGTCCGCAAGACGAACACTTTCAGGCAGCACACCGTCTAGCACGGGATAGGTGATGAACTGAAACCCTCTGCCACCAAGCAAGCGCCGAAACATGTCGTCATAGTCGCCGTGACGCTCGCGCAGCTCGTCCGGAGATCGCCCGGTCTGCAAAATACCGATCTTCATCGAAAATTTCCTCGCCTCCAGGAAGCCCTGAGCCATTCGCACGGACCGCCTTTCGGTCCACAAGAACGCAGATGTTAGGCGCCCGACGCAGCGCCGGAGCCATTCTACGGCCAAGCCGGGGAACACCGCAGCTGCGCGCCCTTGTGGACAAAACCCCAACGGGGTGAGGGGGGCAGGCGTGCAAAGAGATCGGGGCTTCATGATTCTCACCCGATGGGGTGGCGCTCGTTGCGCATCGCGGATGTGGCGCAGCGCCCTGTGTACGCGCTGATGAGCTTCGAGCAGCGCGGGTATTCAGATACCCAGCGCGTCGCGCAGGGCATACCACCAGGATCCGACCGTGCAGTATTGCTCGCGGAACATGCGGCCACCCGGAAACGGAAACCAGCGCAGCTTGGCGAAGACGTCGAAGCGGCTCAGATCCCCGTCAACGGCTTCCGCCAGGATCCGGCCGAAGAGGTGCGATGCAGTCACACCGTGGCCGCTGTAACCGTGTGCGAAGTAGGTGTTCGAGCCGAGGCGGCCGAGTTGTGGAACACGCGAGAAGGATAGCGCGAAGTTCCCACTCCAGGCGTAGTCGATCTTCACACCTTTCAGCTGAGGATAAATCCTCTCCAGGTGCGGGCGAAGCTTCGCCTCGATGTCGGCCGGGTCGGTTCCCCCATACACGGTCCCGCCACCGAACAATAAGCGCTTATCGGCAGAGAGGCGATAGTAGTCGAGGATGTAACGGACGTCCTCGACACACAAGTCTGTAGGCAGCAACTCCTTGGCGCGTTTTGCCCCGAGCGGCTCGGTGGCGATGATCTGGGTGGACACGGGCATCACACGCGGCGTCAATGTCCGCACAACTCCGCCAAGGTAGGCGTTGCCGCAGAGGATGAGCGACTTGCAGCGGATTTCGCCTTGGGCCGTCTTGACGCTTGGACTCGCGCCTTCGTGGTCAACCGAGGTTACCGGGGACATTTCGTAGATCACGCCGCCGTTCTGCTCGATCGCAGCAGCTTCACCCAGGCATAGATTGAGCGGGTGCATGTGACCGCCCGTGTGGTCGATCATGCCGCCGAAGTACGCGTCCGAGCCCACGTGCCTGCGCAGGCCGGCCTTGTCCAGCAGTTCGTGATCGTCCATTCCGTGCTTGCGCCAAAGCACCTGCTTCGCCTCCAGCTCGCGCATCTGTTTGGCATTGAAGGCTGCAAACAGGTTCTTGTCCTTCAGGTCACAATTGATGTGGTACTTATTGACCCGCTCGCGAATGATGCGCCCACCTTCCTGAAGCAACTTGCCGACGAAGGCGCCGGTCTCCGTCCCGTGGCGCTTCTCGATGGCTGCAAGGCTTGCGTTGAGACCATTGACGATCTGGCCGCCATTGCGCCCGGAGGCGCCCCAGCCAACCTTGGCGCCCTCGACAATCGCGACTTGGTGACCCTTCTCGGCCAGATGCAGCCCGGCCGATAGCCCGCTGTAGCCAGCTCCCACGATACAAATATCCGTGTCCACCGCACCCCTTAGCGGCGCGCGTTCCGGCGCTGGAATCGCGGTTGCGGAATAGTAGCTGGACGGATAGCCGCCGTCCCCCGCGTAGCCGTTCGCCGGGGCTTTCATTAAACCGTCTCCAGGTAGCTGCGATACTCGAACTCAGCGACCCGCCCGGCAAATACCCCGATCTCCTGCTGTTTGCAGGCCACGAGCATCCGGCGCAAGAGCGGAGCAAAGATACGTTCCACAATTACGCCTTTTTGAAAGGCCTCGACGGACGACGCCCAGTCAAGAGGCAAGAGCGGAAGTTCCAAAGAGTACGCATCCCCGGTTACCGGATCGGCCGGTTTGACTTGGCGCTCAATGCCCTCGAGCGCCGCGCCGAGAATTCCGGCGAGAACGAGATAGGGATTCGCGTCCGCGCCAGCGACGCGGTGTTCGATTCGCCTTGCCGCGCTTCGTCCACCTGGAATGCGGATCGCGGCGGTACGGTTCTCGTAACCCCAAGCGGCGGCCGATGGCGCATGGCTGCCAGGACGGAGCCTTCGGTAGGAGTTGAAGTGCGGCGCGAACAGCAAGGTGGATTCGGCCATCGCGGCAAGTAGACCGCCCACGGCGTGGCGCAGAATTTCGGAACCCTGCACGGTCCCATCATCGAAGAGGTTCTTCCCGCTCTGATCCAACAGGCTGAAATGGACATGAAGACCGTTGCCGGAGCGATCACCAAAAGGCTTAGCCATGAAAGACGCAGCGAACCCGTGCCTGCGCGCAACCCCTTTCACGATTCGCTTGAAGTACACGGCGTCGTCTGCGGCCTTCAGCGGATCGGGCACATGCAAGAGGTTGATCTCGAACTGGCCAGCGCCGTTCTCGGCAATAGCCGCCTCCGCTGGAACATTCTGGGCCGCACAAGCGGCGTAGACGTCGTCTACAAACGCGTTGAACTGGTCGATCTCGTCAATCGACAATATCCCGTCGGCCTCGAGGCGCTTTCCGGTGAGTGGGGAACGCGGAGCCGCTGGCCGCTCGTCGCTTGGGTCCACGAGATAGAACTCAAGTTCAGTGGCTACGACGGCGGTAAGTCCGAGTGTGGTATAGCGATCCACAATTGCGGCCAGGGCCCGGCGCGGATCGCCCGCGAAAGGCGTGCCGTCCTCCTCGGCGAGCCAGAGTGGAATCAAGGCAGTCGGCTGCGCAAGCCAGTTTACCGGGAGCAGATCCCGACCGGTCCATTCGCAGATCCCATCCGCATCGCCGCTTGCGAACACCAGCGGACTGCCGGCGATGTCTTCCCCCCATACGTCGACCCCCGAAACCGAAAGGGGCATTCTCAGGCCGCCCTGGATCGCCTTCTCGGCCTGTTCCACTGGAATGCGCTTGCCACGCATGAGGCCGTTCAGGTCGCAGCACGCCGCGCGCAGGCTCTTGATATCCCTCCGGCTCTCGAGCCAACGCAGCACCTCGGCACTTACCATATTCTGGCTCCCGTGCAGCGGCGAAGTCTCACGAATCGCCAAGTTCAATTACGATACAAAAAATCGTATCACTCCGTGAGCCACGAGCCGCCTGCCATCCTCAGCTGCAAGCCGTGTCGGGGCAATCCCGGCGATAGCAAGAGTGTGGCGGTTCCGAGCACGCAATTTCCTTGAAACCGTCGCGACGGATACGCTTTTCCGTCCAAGAACGCACTCGGAACCACCACGATCACACTCTCATGCGGGAGTCCGGCGAGCGATGCGGGCTACGGCACCGCAATGAACGTTACCCGCCAGGGCTCATGGGTGAAAGCCAAAGACTGGTGCTACCGTGGGCTCCAAATTGCGAGCGAAAGATATCGCAAGAGCATGCCCATCGGCGTGTGCGGCATTCGCTCATGATTGGCTCTATCTTCGTGGGGAGGCGGATCACGACCGGAGCGATCGCTGAGGCGATGGAACTTAGTGCCACCCCGATCCGCGAGCCGATACGTCGGCTCAACTCTAGGCACGCGCTGGTGGTGCTGGCAAATCGTCGTGCCACCGTCCCGAAAAAATCCACAACAAGTTCCACGGTTCGCGGAGGCTGCGAGGGCCAAGAGGCCTTTAGCGGGGTTGCATCAACGCATCGACAATGCCCTCACGGCGCAGCTCGATCAGAATCCCATTGATCCGCGGAAGCAACTCGACTGCTGCGGACTTTCGGGACAATCCAATATGGTAGACATCGGTTCCGGTTGGTTTTTCAGCCGGCCGGATCCGAGCATCGACATGCTGACTTGCCAGTGCATAGCCCACGTAGTCGTTTGCGACGACGAGCTCGACACGACCGCGTGCGAGCATCGCAAACAGGCGATCGACGGTAGGTACTTGCGTGACAGTAAGCTCTCCGTCGGCGATTGCGGCATCGATTTCGTAACCGTAGCTGTAGCCTCGGTTGATGCCGACCGCGTGTCCTTCGAAGTCCCCGATGTCTCGCCACGAGTAACCGTTCGGGAACCTCGTCTCGGAATACCAGA
>JBFGYN010000104.1:0-10659 GCA_041587415.1 Candidatus Competibacterales bacterium
CCGCGCGCCGGACCTGTTCCAAGCGTGGCTGACTGACCGGGACTTTGAAAATCCCGAGCGTGCCACGACGGAGGTCCGTGTCCTATTGACGAAGAACCAACTCAGCGACATGCGCGACGTGGTAAGAACCATACTCGATACGGGTGAGGAGGCCCAAGACCAGGTGGGAACCGCGGATTTCTTCGACCTGCTCCGCTCATCCGCCGCGCACCTGGCCAGGGACCCTAATCAACTCAATCGGCAAGATGCCACTCGGCTCGGGGAACTGGGCCTGCTTGGTGAGTACCTGGACGACCTTCCCTACAGGAGTGACGTCATGAACCTCACTTCCGACATTTGGGAGGAATGGGGTGCGACGGAGCAGGAGGATTTCTTGGACCACCTCCGACGGAAGATTCGGCACTACCAGATCTATCATGACGACGGAGCCCGTTGGGTCGCCCTGAGTCCGACCGCCGATCCTGGGGAGCACGTCTATCCGGTTCCCATCGAAGCGCTCCCGTGAGTTGGCGCCCCCATCGCACCGCTGCGATCATCGTCTTGCGAATTGAGTGCTGTGCGGTCATGCAGAAGTCCAGAAAAATCCGTGTCTTAGCAACCGCGCTTCTCCAGTGAGCGATGGCGGCTGACCCACTCGTCATCCAACTCGTCGATGTGGTGGTCCATCGAGGGGCGGGTTCGCAACGTTTCACGCTGGAAGTCCCGACGCTAACTCTCGCGTTGGGACAGTGTTTTGCCATTACCGGGCCCAGCGGTTGTGGAAAAAGCACCGTCCTGGACCTTCTCGGGCTCGTGCTGCGGCCGGACCGCGCACAGAGGTTCGAGCTGACAGACCGCCTCGGCCGATCGCAGAGTGCAGCGGCGCTATGGGAAGGCGGTCGAGGTGACCAGCTTGCACGGCTGCGAGCACGCAACATCGGTTACGTGCTGCAGACGGGCGGTCTATTACCCTTTCTATCGGCCAGGGGTAACGTCGAGCTATCGTTGCGACTGCTGGGTGAGCGTGACGACGCGCTGGTCGAGCATATCGTCGACAAGCTCGGAATTCGAAGTCTGCTCGACAAACCACCGCGCGCCCTGTCCATCGGCGAACGACAACGGGTTGCGATCGCCAGGGCCCTCGCCCATCGACCGACGCTGCTGCTCGCCGACGAACCGACGGCCGCCCTGGACCCACCGCAGGCAATCGCGGTAACCGAACTCGTGCTGCAGTTGGTTGGCGAGCTGGACATGACGGCGGTCATCGTGACCCACGATTGGGAGCTGGTGAGCAGCATGGGGCTCACGGAAATTCGCGCTGACGTTTTGCGTCTGGGTACCGGCAGTGGCACGCGATTCCTCCATTGAGTCGGCGACCGGCCAGCAGTGGCGTTACACCACGATCCTGGCCTGGCGTGACTTGGTTCACGAGTGGAAGGTAACCGTGTGTCTCGTACTCGCCCTGGCAGCAGTACTGACGCCGTTGCTGATCCTGTTTGGACTGAAGTCCGGACTGGTGGCCACCATGACCGAGAGACTCAAGGCGGACCCGCGCAACCGGCAAGTTATTGTCAAGGGAAACAAGCGCTTGGAGTCAAGCTGGGTCGATTCCGTGCGTGCACTTCCGGAAACCGGTTTCATCGTGCCGAGAACCCGAACATTGTCCGCGACAATCGATCTCGTCGGTCCGTCGGAGCGCTCGGCGTCATCGGTAGACATGGTGCCAAGCGCCGAAGGAGATCCACTGATCACCGAGACGCCCGTCTACCCTCGGCAAGTTGGCGAAGCGCTGCTAAGCCATACAGTCGCCGAGAAACTCGGTGCCGCCGAAGGCAGTCGAATCCGTGGGATCGTTCGCAGAAGACATCGAGGGGCACCGCAGTCGCTGGAGATTCCTTTCACCGTCCTGAGTGTCCTGCCAGAGGCATCCTTTCCACGGGATGGCATCTTCGTCAGTGTCGATTGCCTGGATTTGGTGGAGGACTATCGCGACCAGTACCGGGTTCCGGAGCTGGGCGTCACCGAAGGTGATCCTCCTCCCGACGGACCCCGAGCCTATTCGGGCATCCGCCTTTACGCGGCCACCCTGAATGACGTCGCAACACTGGCGGAACGACTGCGCCAGGAGGGCTTCGACGTCCTGACCCGGGCGCGCGAGATCGAAACCGTCCAGGCTCTGGATCGGGTACTGTCGTTCATCTTCGTCGTCGTGGCCGGAGTCGGCGTATCCGGGTTCCTGTTGTCCCTCGCTGCAAGCCTGTGGGCCAACGTTGACCGCAAGCGCCGGGAATTGGCGCTTCTGCGTCTCGTGGGTCTTCGGACCAGCTCCATAGTGCTGTTTCCGGCGGCCCAGTCCCTCATGGTGGCAATTGTCGGAATCGCCGTGTCGCTGCTGTCGTATGCCCTCGTGTCGGCCGTATTCAATTCCGTACTCGCCGAGAACCTGCAGAGCAACGAATTCGTCTCCCACCTTCCCGTCGCGGACGGACTCCTCGCCGCAGGGCTTACGATCCTGTTTGCTTTGGGCTCTTCTTCCGTCGGAGGATATCGTGCGGCGAGAATCGATCCAGCCGAGAGCCTGCGTGACATCTAACGGACATTATCTGCCCCGTCACTGGGTACTCTGGCTGCTATGGCTGATCGTTCCCCTGCTGTTCGAATCGGCACGGGCAACCGACTGGAGCCAGGAGTACTTCAATGCCGCGCCCGTGGACGACGACGTGGTCATGCCCATGCCTTGTGGCGGCGCGATGGCATTTCGCAAGGTCTTCGTACCGTATCAGGGGCCGTTGCACGATTTCGCCATCACGCTGGGCGGTTCTCGGGACGAGCGCGGCTACACGGAAGGTGCACACTCGACCTATATTTCGGGTAGTTTCCAGCACTCTGCAGAGGAATCGTTCTATTTGCTCGGAAAATACGAGGTCAACGCCCTCCAGTTTCAATCGATGCTCGACGATTGTGCGAAGCCTGTTCCGGCGCTGCGGTTGCCCCAAGTGGAAACATCGTGGTTGGAGGCAATGGTATTCGCCGACAAATACAGCCTCTGGCTGCGCCAGTTTGCCAGGGACTCGCTGCCGAAGGCCGGGGGAGAGTTGGGCTTCCTCAGACTCCCGACCGAGGAAGAATGGGAGTTTGCCGCGCGTGGCGGTATGAGCGTGGCCCCGGCGGACTTTCGCGAACCGGTTTTCCCGATGCCCGAAGGAATTGAGAAATACGTCTGGTTTGCGGGTCCCCAGTCTGCCAACGGGCGCCCCCAGTTCATAGGCCTGCGCGAGCCTAATCCGCTGGGCCTGCACGACATGCTGGGCAACGTCGACGAGATGGTGCTGGAGCCGTTCCGATTGAATCGCTTGAACCGGCTGCACGGCCAAATGGGCGGCTATATCGTCCGCGGCGGCCATTACCTGACCCCCGCCGAGGAAGTGAGGACGTCCAACCGACAGGAAGTCCCCTACTACAAAGGCTCGGAGCCGCGTCGCCGAAAGACGACCGGGTTCCGCCTGGCGCTGGTTGCGCCGGTCATCGTCTCCCGTGAGCACTTGCGGACCATTCAAGACGCCTGGCAGCGGCTCGGGTCGATCGAATCAACGCCTCGCGAATCCCCTCAGCTGCCGCCCAAGCCGCTCGAGGACCCCGTCAAGGAACTCGGCGTCATTGCCGGGGCAACATCCGATCCGGACGTCCGCAAGCGCCTCGAGGGCCTGCGGAGCAAGCTGGAAACAATCCAATCGAGTCTCCGGGCGAGCATTCAGGAACGTGACGACCAACGCGCACTCGCTGCCAAGGCGGCACTTCGGCTCGGCGCGTTCCTGTGCCAAAAAGTGGGTAATGACGGGCTCTGGGTTGCCGGTCTTCGGGAAATTGTCGACAGACGAATCGAGAACTTCGACGCAGAAGATCCCCGCACTTTGCGTTATCAAGAGGATCTTAGAGACAATGAGGCCGTGCTTGGTGACAATCTGCAGTACTACGCGGAAACGGTGCTCACGTCGGTGCGGATCTACGACGAGGAGACGCTGTTGACCCAAAAATCCGCCCTCGCTAACGATCTTCGGCGCTATCAGGACGAACGCTACGAGGCCGTGACTCCGTTCATCGACGAGCATTTCAAACACATCGGCGAATATCGGGCCACCTCCCAGGTACGCCGGTCACAGTGGCTCGACGGCTGTGTGTCGAGAACACGAACTACAGAAGGCAATCCGTGATGAATGCTTCAATCTCCCCTCCGTTTGCGTTGCTGCGCAGCCTACTGGTCGCGGCACTCGTGATGCTCGCGGCCTCGTGCGTCCAGAACCCGCAAAGACCGACTCAGCAGCTGTCGCCGGACGAACAGCGAATGCGTCAACAGGCCGACGTTTTCAACAAGACCGTCATCGAAGGCGCGGTCATCGGCGGCCTCGTGGCCGCCGGCATTGCCATACTGGCGACCGAAGACGCGGGGGAAGCCGTCAAGTGGGGCGCCGCGGGCGCCGCGGTCGGGGCTGGCGCCGGCGCCTACATTGCGTCGAAACAGCAGAAGTACGCGAACGAAGAGCAGCGTCTGGACTCGATGATCGCCGATGTGAGGGCCGACAACAGGCGAGTGGCGCAACTCAACGATTCGGCCAAGAGAGTGATTGCCTCGGATTTGTCGAAGATTCGCCGAATCGACTCGCAACTTGCCAGCGGCAAGATCAACTTGGTCCAGGCGCGGCGCGACATGCAAAGCGTCGACGACAATCAGAGGTACCTCAAATCGACGCTGGCCAATCTCAAGTCGCGCCGCAACGAGTGGGAAAAAGTCGCCACCCGTATTCGAAGCGACGGAAACCGGCAGGAGGCCGCGCAGATGGACAAGGAAATCGGCAAACTCGAGTTGCAGATAGCCAGTCTCGAAACCGAGCTGGACACGCTCGTCGATCGAAGGAGAATTTCCCGTGTCGGTTAGAACCGGAACCTGGCGAAAAGCGGTACGTCAGGTCACTCACCTGGCATTCATACTCCTCCTGGCGGGCTGCACAACAACCGAGTGCGATCCGGGCCAGGGTGGATTTGCCCGAGGAATCGGCTGTTTTGCAGGCGATGGCTACGGGCAGCGTCAACAGCAGAAAAAGAACGAGCTCGACCAGGCGCAGCAATCGGGGCAAGAGCTGCAAGCCGCTTACGGCGAGACCCGGGCAAGACAACGGCAGGTTCGCAGCGAGCGAACGGCCGCGGAGGCCGAATTCGCGGCCCTGCAAAGGGACTTGAGCCGGATGCAACAACAATTGGCGAACGCCAAGGGCCAGAATCAGGATTTGGCGCGTCGTGCGTCCGAGCTGGAATCCGAAATTCGACTATTGGAACAGGACAGCTTCACGCCGGACCGTGCCAAGCAGGAAAAGCTGACGAAACTCCGCGAGCGCATGCGGGTGCTGGAGGGCGAGGTCGATCAGGTACTGAATCGTTGACGATCACGTTGCGGCAACGGATTGTTGCCGTTGACTCGCCTTCGCTGCTGAGCCCAACTGTGCGGACGACGTACTGGCGGACTGGCCGGCACCACTGATAAGGCCGCCCGGAGCCGCAATCTCCGCACTCTCATCCAGAAGCCCGGCGCGCGAAGCGGATCGGTGCACGAGCCTATTGCAACAGACTATTGCAACAGTTTGGCCGCATCCGGGTTCTTGCAGACATCGGTCTTGAGTACCTCCTCCAGCGCAGCGATGCGGCGCCGCAATGTTTCGTTCTTTGCCTGCTGCGCCGCCAACTGCTCCTCGAGAGAAGTCGCGAGTTCAGGCGACGTCTGAGTTTGCGCGGGCAGGCTGACGAGACACAGAAATCCGCTCGCCAGCACAGCCGCAGTCAACCGTTTGCCGATTGCCATAGCGTCATACCACTCACAATGTCGTACCGAACATCAGCGAGCTCACATTGTAGACCGGGAGCAGGGCGGCAGAACACCCGCGCACAACTCCCCCGAAAGCATCGGGTGCTAATGACCCACTCGCGCGGGTTTGACCCACCTCTTGGGGCGTGCTACCAATGTTGCGCTCGGAAAGCGGTTGGCCCGCATCGACCAGCGGGGCGAATCTCACTTCCTGTCGTTGCCCTCGCGATTCGAGTGGCTCGCCGGAATCAGAATCCTGATGAGCAGTCCTACACATATCCTGACGGTCCTGACGCCTGACCGTCGGGGAATCATTGCGGCGGTCACTGAGGTGCTGGACCGGCATGGCATTCAGCTCCAGGAACTCAGTCAAACGGTGGTTCGCGATTATTTTACGGTCATCCTCGTCCTGCGTCTCGACGAGCGCACGGCCGAGGAGACCGTAGCCGTCGAGATAGAAACCGCACTCGCGACAGGCGCCACGGTAACGCTCGTGCCCTACCGAGCAGGGGCCGCACAGCCTGCTCCAGGCGAGCGGTACATTCTCACCGCCACGGGGACGACGAGCGCGGGCATCGTAAACACCATCGCCGAAATCATTGCGAATCGAGGCGGAAATTTCTCCGACCTCAGCAGCAGGTCCGATGACGGCGCCATCCGCATCATCGCCGAAATCGACCTACCGACCGGGGTGCCCCTGGAGCAACTCCAGATCGATCTGGAGCATGCAGGTGCAGAAGCGGGGCTGCAGGTCCGATTGCAGCATCACCGGCTTTTCGTAGCCACCAACGAAGTTGCCTTCCGACGCTATCACCGATGATTCGCAACGAAGCCATATTCGATACCATCCGCATGTTCCAGGACGAGAAACTGGACGTGCGCACCGTGACGCTCGGGCTCAATCTGGATGATTGCAGCAGCCCGGTGTTGAAGCACCTGCTCGACAAGATTCACGCGAGAATCCGGATCTCGGCAGCTCATCTGGTGCAAGCGACCCGCGAAATCGAGCGAACGTTCGGCATTCCGGTCACGAACAAGCGAATTGCGGTGTCACCGATTGCAACCGTAGCGGCCGGCCACGGCCCGGACGGTCTGGTCAGAGTCGCACGCTGCCTGGATGACGCGGCCGCAGAGGTGGGAGTCGATTTGATCGGGGGATACAGCGCAACCGTCGAAAAGGGGATGACGACCACCGAAGGCGCACTGATTGCCAGCCTGCCCGAGGCATTGTCAGTGACCAAGCGTGTCTGCTCCGCCGTGAGCGTGGCAAGCAGCCGGGCGGGGATCAACATGGACGCAGTGCTCAGGACCGGTCACACAATTCGAGCCATTGCCGACGCGGACGAGGCAAATAACGGATTCGCCTGCGCAAAACTCGTGGTTTTTTCCAACATGCCGGAAGACAACCCGTTTATGGCAGGCGCGACGCACGGGAGCGGCGAAGCGGATGCCGTCATCAATATCGGTGTGTCGGGCCCTGGCGTCGTGCAAAGGGCGCTGCAGAGGCTGATCGAAGGAGCAGACGGAGACCTGGCGACCGGGGAGGATCGTCTGACGCTTGTCGACATCGCGGAGGAAATCAAGCTCACGGCATTCCGTATTACCCGCGTAGGGGAACTCATCGGCCGGGAACTTGCCAAGAAGCTCGGCGTGCAATTTGGAATCGTGGATCTGTCGCTCGCGCCTACCCCCCAGGTCGGCGATTCCATCGGCGAGATTCTGCAAACCATGGGCATCGCACGGGTCGGGGCCCCCGGTTCGACAGCCGCCATCGCAATGCTCAACGACGCCGTGAAGAAAGGTGGTGCGTTTGCAAGCAGTAGCGTCGGAGGCCTGAGCGGTGCGTTCATTCCTGTCATGGAGGACGCCACGCTCGCGCGGGCGGCGGAAGAAGGGAGTCTGACCCTGGACAAGCTGGAGGCCATGACCAGTGTTTGCAGCGTGGGGTTGGACATGGTTGCGATTCCAGGCGACACACCCGGGGAAACCATTGCCGCCATCATCGCCGATGAAATGGCGATTGGCGTGATGAATCACAAGACCACCGCGACGCGCATCATCCCGGTGCCGGGAAAGAGGGCCGGCGAGCGGGTGAGCTTCGGGGGTCTGTTCGGCGAGAGCGTGATTCTATCTGTTCACGACGCCGGTGGATCCGACCGATTCGTCGGATTCGCGGGCCGTATCCCGGCACCCCTCCACAGCTTGAGAAATTGACCGGCCGAGCGGCCGGAGCCCCGCCCGCGGCGCTCGATGCGCGCGGGGGAAATTCGAAGTCTACTTCACTCCGCCCTCTTCCTTGCGACGCATGACAAATGCGTGCAATTCTTCGCGGATCGACGGATCCAGGGGGGGCGGCTCGAATTCTTCCAGGATTTGCTTGAACAGCGCATTCGCGCGGACGGTCGCGTCCGGGGCACCGGCATCAACCCACGTCTCGTAGTTTCGCCAATCGGAGAGCAGTGGCGAGTAGAAAGCACTCTCGTAGCGCGCCAGCGTATGGCCGGCAGCGAAAAAATGGCCGCCCGGCCCCACCTCCCGAATCGCCGCCAGGCCGAGACTGGCGTCGTCGACAAGAATCGGTTTCATCGCCTCTGACATGGACTGAAGCATTTCCGCGTCCAGAATCATTTTTTCAAACGATGCGCACAACCCGCCTTCCATCCATCCAGCACCGTGCATGACCAGATTGGCGTGCCCCATGAACGCTCCCCAGATCGACATCTCGGACTCGTAAGCGGCCTGGGCATCCACCGGACAGGATGCGTTCGCGTTCGACGAGCGGTAAGGCAGGCCGTACCGGCGGGCAAGCTGACCACCCGCAATCGCTGCCCGGGTGTATTCGGGCGTGCCGAATGCGGGTGACCCGGTCCGCATGTCCACGTTCGACGTGAAACCGCCGTAAACTGCCGGCGCGCCGGGGTTGACCATTTGCGTGAACGCGATGCCGGCGAGGGCCTCCGCGTTCTGCTGCGCCAGCGCGCCAGCCAACGTCGCCGGCGCCATCGCACCGGCGAGTGTGAAGGGGGTCATGACCACGATCTGATTTCGGCGCGCCATTTCGATGATACCCTCCAGCATCGGGCCATCGATCCGAAGCGGCGAGCTGGAGTTGACGATGGTAAAGAGACTGGGTTCCCGCTGGAATTGCGCATCCTCGACGCCACGCGCCAATCGAGCGATTTCCAGTGCGTCGAGGATCCGCTGACGCCCCAGTGAATAGGCATGGAAGACCTTATCGGACAAGGTTGCGAACGCCTCCAGGCAGTCCAAATGGCGCGTCTCCGGCGGCAGATCTACCGGCTCGACGGGATAGCCGCCCAGCAGGTGGACGATGTTGAGGCTTTGCCCCAGGCGTGAAAGGTTGCACAAATCGGCGAAGTTGCCTGGACGCCGCCCGCCGTCCAGATCCGAGACATTCGGCGCGCTGCCAACGGTCGCAAAATTGATTCGATTGCCGCCGAACCAGAGGTCGTGTTCGGGGTTTCGGGCATGAACGACGAAGCTGGACGGTGCTGTTGCAATGCTCTCTTCAATCAACGACGGGTCGAATCGTACCCGCTGACCGTCGCGCTCCACGTCGGCGCCGGCGGCTCTCAGGATCGTGAGGGCTTCCGGCAGCAGGAAGTCGATGCCGATCTCCGCGAGAATCTGTAGCGAGGTGCAATGGATTCTTTCCAGCCCTTCCTGGTCCAGGGTCTCGATCGGCGGAAACGGGTTGGATACTTCCCGCCACGGCAACTGTCGAATGGCTCCGACCCGGCGACGCGGTATTCGAACTCGGCGGCGGGCTGTCATGGCTCATCCTTTCACGCAGATGACCTGCTTCAGGGTGTGAACGACGTCGACCAGATCCGACTGGTTGGCCATGACCTCACGAACGTCCTTGTACGCACCCGGAATCTCATCGAGGACACCACCGTCCTTTCGACATTCGACGCCGGCCGTTTGCGCCGCCAAATCGGTAACTGAGAACCGTCGCTTGGCCTCGCGCCGACTCATCTGACGGCCCGCACCGTGCGCGCAGGAATCGAACGATTGGGCATTCCCCCTGCCGCGCACGATATAGGAGCAAGTGCCCATGCTGCCCGGGATGATCCCCAGGTCGCCTTCACGTGCACGAATGGCTCCTTTCCGGGTCACGAAAACGTCGGCTCCAAAATGGCGTTCCCTGGAGACGTAATTGTGGTGGCAATTGATGGCTTTCTCGGTCACGCGGAATTCCGGCAGCACCTTGTTCAGGGCGTCGATTACGAGCCGCATCATTTCACCGCGATTGGCGGACGCATACTGCTGCGCCCAATGCACCGCATGAACGTAGTCATCGAAATGTTGTGCCCCTTCCTGGAGATAGGCCAAGTCCCGGTCCGGCAGGTCGGCAAGATGCTTCCCCATGTCCTGACGCGCAAGCGCGATGAAATAGCGTCCGATGACATTGCCGATTCCGCGACTGCCCGAATGGAGCATGACCCACAGGAGATTCGACTCGTCCACGCACAGCTCGATGAAATGATTGCCGCCACCGAGGGTGCCGAGCTGCAGAAGCCACACCGAATCCGGTTTCTTCTGCATGGTCGCGATCTTCGGATGCCGTTCCAGAATGCGCTTGCGCCCAGGCTCGAGCGCTTCCACCGTCAGGCGCTGGGCACGCAATCCGTGGTGTGTGTCGAATCCGACCGGCACGGCGTCCTCAATGGCTCTGCGAACGCGCTGCAAGTTGTCGGGTAAGCCCTCGGCGCCCAGGGATAGCCGAGCGGCGATCACCCCACAGCCAATATCGACACCGACGGCCGCGGGAATGATGGCATGCAGCGTAGGTATCACCGCCC
>JBFGYN010000105.1:0-10602 GCA_041587415.1 Candidatus Competibacterales bacterium
CAGAGCGGCGCCAGGACGGCTGCGAATTCCGCCAGCATCCGGGGTCCCTGATGAAGTATCCGGGCTAAGGCCGTGTTCCGCATCCGCAACCTACCCGATGACACGACCGCTGCCAACGCTGCCGCCGTGCGGCAGGTGCAGGATATCCTCTACGCGCGCTTTCCGGGTATCAATCGCGGCGAGGTCGAGTCGCTGCCGGCCAAGCTCCGCGACCCGTTCAAACAACGTTTCCGACCCGTGCTGTTGGTGGTGGAGGACGAGCGGGGCGTCGGCGGCCCCCACGTGCGTGGCTTTGCGCTCATCCTGCACGCGCCCGATCTCGGCTTTTGCTTCCTGGACTACGTCGCAACGGAGGCCAAGGGAGGCGGACGTGGGCTCGGCGGCGCACTCTACGAGCGGGTGCGGGAGGAGGCACAGGCGCTGCACGCGAGCGGGCTCTATTTCGAGTGCCTGCCGGATGACGAAGTGCTTTCTCCGGACCCGGAAATACGCAGCGAAAACGTGGCGCGCCTGCGATTCTACGAGCGATACGGTGCGCGCCCGATTGCCAATACCCGATACGAGACGCCGGTCGATCCCGGCGGAACCGACCCGCCCTTCCTGGTGCTCGACCCGCTCGGCCGTGCCAGCTTACCCGGGCGCGACGAGGTTCGCCCCATCGTGCGCGCCATTCTCGAGCGAAAATACGCGAAGATGTGCCCGCCCGACTACGTCGCCATGGTCGTGGAGTCGTTTCGCGACGATCCCGTGAAGCTGCGTGCGCCGCGTTACCAGCGCCGCCTGATCTCGCCCGCCGTGCGCCCGCGCCGGCGTCTGGCCCAGCGCATCATCCTGGTGGTCAACGATCGCCACGATATTCATCACGTGCGAGAGCGCGGCTATGTGCAGGCGCCGGTGCGCGTCGCAACCATCATCGAGGCGATCGGTAAGACCGACCTGTTCGAGCGCATCGAGCCGCACCGTTTTCCCGAAACGCACATTCGCGCCGTTCACGAAGGACGCTTGGTCGACTATCTACGCCGGGCATGTGCGGCAGTTGGCGACGGGCGGTCGGCTTATCCCTACGTCTTTCCGATCCGAAATGCCATGCGCCCGCCCAAGGAGTTGCCACTGCGTGCCGGGTACTTCTGCATCGACACCTTTACACCGATCAATGGCAACGCTTGGCGGGCAGCGCGGCGGGGAGTGGATTGCGCCCTGACGGCGGCCGAGCGCGTGCTCGAGGGGCAGCACCTGGGCTATGCGCTGGTGCGGCCACCGGGCCACCATGCGGAGCGCCGCGCGTTCGGTGGATTCTGTTACTTCAATAACGCCGGAGTTTCGGCCAACTATCTGAGCCGTTTCGGAAGGGTCGCGGTGCTCGACATCGACTACCATCACGGCAACGGGACCCAGGATATTTTCTACGAGCGCGCGGACGTGCTCACCGTGTCCATTCACGGCCACCCGAGCTTCGCCTATCCCTACTTCTCAGGATTCCCGGGTGAGACCGGCATCGGCCGCGGTGCGGGCATGAATTTGAACATCGCGCTGGCGGAGACCATCACGCCGTCGGACTACCGGGTGGCACTCGGCAAGGCCCTCTCCCGAATCACGCGATTCGCCCCGGACTTTTTGGTCGTGGCAGCTGGATTCGATACCGGTGCGGGTGACCCCACGGGGTCCTGGGCCAATCGTGCGGACGATTTCCAACGCATTGGCAACGCCATCGGCGCGCTTGGTCTGCCCACGCTCGTGGTCCAGGAGGGCGGTTATCGGGTGCGCACGCTTGGGACCAACGCACGCAATTTTTTCGAAGGTCTATGGCGGGGGGCCGAGCCGCACATGGGTACCGTGTCGATTCGACGCCGCAAACGGCGTGCGCCCGCGCCATCACTGGCATCGCCCGGGCTCGCAATCGAGTACCGAACCGAGGTGCGGGAGGGTGACCCCGAGCGCGTACGGCGCATGACTGCAGCGTCGGGCAACTTCTCGGCGGACGAAGAGGCGATTGCCGCCGAGCTCTTCGATGAGGGCCTGAAACGCGGCGAGGCTGCCGGCTACTACTACCAGATCGCCGAGCGCAGCGGTCAGCTCGTGGCGTTCGGCGTGTATGGCCCGATCCCGGGCACCGCGCACCGCTACGACTTGTACTGGATCGTTACGCACCCCGACGTGCGCCGCCAAGGTGTGGGGCGCGAGCTGCTCGCGCGTATCGAAGCCGACGTCGCGGCGCGTGGCGGCACGCATTTGTTCGTGGACACCGCTTCCACCGACGCCTATGCGACCGCCCGAACCTTCTACCGAACCGGCGGCTACAAGAAAGTTGCCGAGCTACCTGATTTCTTCCGCGACGGAGACGGCAAGGTCATCTACTCAAAGCGGCTCTAGCCCGCATCACTCACCGGGCTCCCGGATGAGAGTGCGGTTGTGGTGGTTCCGGGTGCGCGCTTGGAGAGAAAAGCGTAGCCGTTGCTACGGTTTGAAGGAAAGCGCGTGTTCGGAGCCGCCCCAATCGTGCTATCGCCGGGATAGCGATGTCCGTGACACACTGTTTTCCGTCGATTTCTGAATCCTGCATATCGGCCAATCGGTTGCAGCGGCTTCGAGCGGCCTGGTGAGCGATGCGGGCTAGCCGTAAGGAGCGACATTGCAAATTTCGTCTGTGATGCCTGATGTGCGATAGGCGATCGAGCGGATTTCCAACAGGGAGGCCGAACACAGGCGTTACAGCGGACCGTGAGTTATGATCGTCCTCAATGAGCCGCCGTTCGCGCCCGCCGCGGCGCGGGACACGGGCCGCTCCATCTTAAAGACGGACGAGCTTTACCGTATCTGAGAGACCGGGGGATCGTGATGGGCAAGATCAATGTCATTCGCGTGTTTCTCGGTGGCCTTGTCGCCGGTCTCGTGCTCAACATCGGCGAGTATGTATTGAACGAAATCATTCTCAAGGAACAATGGTCTGCCTTCCTGGCGGAATCCGGAGCTGGCGATTTTAGCGTTGGCCAAATGGCCGGGTTCAGCATCATCACATTTCTTTTCGGATTTGTGTTGATTTGGGTTTACGCCGCGATAAGGCCGCGATTCGGACCCGGGCCGAGGACGGCGATTATTGCCGGGATCACGATTTGGACCGTTGGTTGGTTGCTCATCGGCGCCTCTTTCATTACTGCCGGTATGCTCCCAACGGGGCTGATGATGGCAACCATCGTCTGGGGACTGTTCGAAGCCCCGATCGCTGCCCTCGCCGGTGCCTGGCTGTACCAAGAGCGAGAAGGGCACTAGCCCGGATATTTCACCAGGGCGGCTGTGAATTCCGCCAGCATCCAGGGTCCCTGATGAGGTATTCGGGCTAAATATTCACATCGTTCTTGAACCATGTCTCCAGCCGCTCCGCCACAATTCGATCAATCTTTTCCCGAAGCCTCGGATTCTCAGCTAGTAGCCGATGAAAGTCCTCGATGTGCAATACCAACAACTGGCAGTAACCCAAGGCGTAGGCATCCATTTTGCGCGGCTGTCGGGTCACCATCGCAATAGCGCCGAAAAAGTCGCCGCTTCCGAGCTTCACGGGTTCTGGCTCCAGGGCGATTTCCACCGCACCGGTGGAAATAAAATACATCGCCGTGCCGACCTCGCCCTTGCGCATGATCCGTTCGCCCGGAATTACCAGTTGCGGTTTGAGCAGTTTGCTGATGCCATTGATCCGCGACGGCTCCAGATCCGCAAAGAATGGGACTTGCGAGACGAGCTTTTCCGGTTCCTGACGAAGATCCAGCTTCGGTTGACGATCTAGGCGGCGGGTGCGGCGATCCAGGTCGCGTTCCAACTGATTAAAGACATCCTGACTCAATACCTGCTCGTTCAACATTCGGCGATAATCGGTGTCTTCGAGGCGCAGTGCAAGGCGGCCCAGATGGCGTTTTTGTACCGTCCTGGCGTATTCCGGAAATTGCAGCCGCAGCGCGTTCAACGCTTCCCAGGTATCGTCGTGGCGCTGGTGCAGTATCGCTTCCAGATTCTTGGTCGCGTTCTTGCCCAATAGCGCTGCGCTTTTCTCCTGTGTATAGGCAATCAGCTCCCGCACCACTGCCTGGGTAGTGCGCAGGACCTCGAAGCGATTGGCAAGCTGCGCCGCCAGCAGCGTCGCCCAGCCATAACGCCTATGCAGCGCCAGGGCAAAGCGGAAGAAGCGATTAAAGCCGAGACTGTCGACCACGGCCTGTCGGTAGCCCTCGGTGCCACCGGTCTTGATGGCATCTAGCAGATTATCCGTCTGCACCAGCAGGGCGCGAGTAACTGAAGCCGAGGTCAGACTCTGGGCGAAACGCTCCAAATACAGATTGGATTCCTGATTCGTCAGGGTGGCGAGGCCGAGGCGCTCAAGATCGTCGTCAGAGAGTACTTCGGCATCGGTCACCTGTTTTTCGACCTGCGATTGACGGCGTTGATACTCGTCCGCTACTTCGCGGGCGATAGCGGCGTCAATTCGGTATTCCTCGGCGGCTTTTTCCAGGTCATCACGAATATGTCGCAACGACAGCGACATAATCCGATTGCGAATTGCCAGATCCGCAGAAGGCAGTTTGTCCAGGCCAAGCAGTCTCATTAACTGCTTCATGGTGGTGGCGTTGACAAACAGCGTGAAGAGCACGAATCCGGTGACCAGTACCACAACGAACGACTTGATCTCCGGCGCCACTTCAGGCGACTCCAGAATCACCAATGCAAGCGCGAGCGACACCGCCCCTCTGAGACCACCCCACCACATGACCGTGCGATACGCTACGCTGATCCTCTGGCCCAAGAGCTCGTAGTGATTCATGATCGGCAGCAGCAGGTAGAGTACGAAAGCGCGGGCGGCGAATGCGGCTGCAATCAGCGTCGCCAGCGTGGCGAGATTAACCCCGCCCAAATCCACCAATACTTTTGGCACCAGCAATCCCACCAGGAAAAAAATCAGAGAGTTGGCCCAAAAACCGAGTTGCTCCCAGGTTTCTATCAAGGCGTGCCAAGTGGTGGGCGAGACCATCGTGCGACCAAACGATCGGGTCAACAGACCGGCGCTGACCACCGCCATCACCCCGGACACGTGCAGATAGTGCTCGGCGAACAGAAAGGAAAAATAGGCTAGGCACACGGTGAGAGTAATCTCGATCAACGGCATTTTGTGCAACTGGCCGATGATCGCGACCGTGATCCACGCAAGGACCACTCCGACCACCACGCCGCCGAAGAAGACCTTGACGAAATCGCCCATTGCAGGCAGCAGTCCAGTCTCGCCGCCGCCCACCAATATTCCGGCCAAGATGGTGAACATCACGATGGCAGTGGCGTCATTGAACAGGCTTTCGCCTTCAACCAGAATGTTGAGCCGCTTGGGTGCACCCAAATCCTTGAAGATCGCCGTCACGGCGACTGGATCCGTGGCTGAGACGATGGCGCCCAGCAGCAGACAGACCACCAGCGCCACATCTGAGACGGCCCACACCGAGAATCCGACGACGAAGGTCGAAATCAAGAGCCCCAATATGGCAAGCAGGAGGATTGGGCCGATGTCCGACAGCAAGTGACGGACGCTGATGTTGAGCGCCGATTCGAATATTAGGGCCGGCAGAAAAACGAAGAACACGACTTCGGAGGTAATGTCGAATTCGTTGAGGGTATTGAGAAAATCGCCCAGAAGCCATAATCCTTCGACCTCTCCGCCCACGGCCAGTACGATGGCGCCCAAGACGCTGCCCGCCACGGCGAGCAACACTGTGTAGGGGAAATTGAGACGGTTGGCAATCGGCAGCAGTAGGCTGGCGATGAGCAAAAGCCCAGCCAGCCCCAGTATCAAGAAGAACGTTCCGTGCATAGAGAAAACGTCCGTTGCCCGGTTGGGGAGGCGGTCTAAGGACTTTCTAGAATACTAGCCGTTCTACCGACACCGTGCTTGACTAGCGCCGAATGCTCGCCGGCCGTTTCACGCGGGTGCGTGGAAGGCTGTGCGGGCACGTGCGTCCGACGGTGGACTCCGCTGTCGCGCTGCTCAGGGGTGTTACGGTCACGACCGGAAAGTACCGTGACAGGGAGCTCGCTTCTGGCATCGAGCCTCCTTCCCTGGTCGATTCGACTGGTGACTTGCGGCTTTGGCGGAACGCCGACCCGTGATCCAGTCTCAACGGAGGCATCGATGCGCGCGAATCCCGGTCTTTGCTTATTGCTCCTCGTGGTGACCGCGCAATGCGGTTGTGTCGCATCGGATTGGGGTGGCGCTGCACCGGACGTCGCGTCGCATCGCGGCGCCGCAATTCAGCTAGGCCCGCGGCCATTCTTTCTTGTCGACGACATGGACGATGGCAGCCTGAAAACTGCGCTGCAACAGTGCGCAGATCGGCCATTTTATCGGACTGATTTCTCGATCGGGCATCGCGGCGCACCGCTTCAGTTTCCCGAGCACACTCGAGAGTCCTACGTCGCGGCGGTCAGAATGGGTGCGGGGATAGTCGAATGCGACGTGACTTTTACTTCGGACATGGAACTCGTGTGCCGACATTCCCAGTGCGATCTCCACGCCACGACAAATATTCTCCAAACGGCACTCGCGGCCCAGTGTTCGGTTCCATTTATCCCTTTTGATCCACGCGCCGTAGATCCGGAAACGGGCCGGCCGTTTCCGGCCCGGGCCAAATGCTGCACGAGTGACATTACAGTGGCGCAGTTCAAGACCCTGCAGGGCAAGATGGACGGCGTCGATCCAACGGCGACCAGTGTCGAGCAGTATCTGAACGGCACGGCTCCTTGGCGAACGGATCTGTATTCCGCGCGCGGCACTTTAATGACCCATCGCGAGAGCATTCAATTGTTCGACGCGCTGGGCGTAAAGATGATACCGGAGCTGAAAGCGCCGCAGGTGCCAATGCCGTTCAAGGGCGTATACACGCAACGAGACTATGCACAGCAAATGATCGATGACTACAAAGTGGCCGGTGTGCCGCCCGAACGCGTGTTCGCGCAATCCTTCAGTTTGGAAGACGTGTTGTACTGGATCCGCAACGAGCCGGAATACGGTGCCCAAGCGATTTATTTGGATGACCGCGGTGACGGCGAGGCCGCAATCGATCCGAACGATCCGAGCACATTCGTGCCGAGCATGGCAGAGCTCGCGGCCATGGGTGTTGCCATCATCGCGCCGCCGATGTGGATGCTCTTGACGGAGCGTGACGGGCGAATCGTGCCGTCGGCCTATGCAATGTCAGCGAAGCAGGCGGGCCTCGACATCGTAGCTTGGACTTTGGAGCGCTCCGCGCCGTTGGTCAGCGATGGGCAGTGGTACCACCAATCGACCGACAGTCTCGTCGACAACGACGGCGACAAATACGTGACCCTCGACGTTCTGAGCAAGCAGGTCGGGGTCATCGGTGTATTCTCGGATTGGCCGGCCACCGTGACCTATTACGCCAACTGTATGGGCCTGGCGCCCAGCTAAAGCGCCTATACCGCGACTCGAGAAGAACCACTGCAAACCCCGGTCATCTTGCCTATGATTGCTTGAACGCCGTCTCCTACGACGGATGATTTGGCCGGTCCGCCGAGCTGGCTCAACATGACGGTGACGGGTACCTCTCATGAATAAGTTTCTTGCTGTTTTCCTACCTCTCGCCGCTGCGATGGTTCTCGTCGCAAGTGCCTCGGCAGCCGAGCCGCCCGGTGCGGTTACGGTTGCCTACTTCAAGGAATGGCCCACCGCCAATCAGGTCGCTCAGGCGGAGAAATGGTACGACCGGGAGATGGGCGTGACGGTCGATTGGCGGGCCTTCTCGACCGGTAAGGAGATGGTCGATGCCATGGAAGCCGGTGAGGTGCAGATCGCCTATTCCGTGGGACTGGTTCCTTTCACAGTTGGCGTGTCCCGTGGTGTTCCGATGAAGGCCGTCGGTGTTGCCGTCTCTTACGCGGAGAATGACAATTGTGTCGTGCACAGCAGGGCCGCGATCGACAAGGCCAACGCACACGAACTGGAAGGCAAGAAAGTCGCGGTGCCGTTCGGTACGGTCGCCCACTACAAGATGTTGCGCACTCTCGTGCATCTCGGCGTCAATCCCCAGAATCTGCAACTCGTTGACATGGTGCCGAAAGACGGTGCCGAGGCTCTGGCTCGCGGGGATGTGACGATGGCCTGCGGTTGGGGAGGCGGTCTATGGGAAATGAAAAAGCATGGCTACGTGCTCATGACTGCGAGGGAACAGGAAAAGCTTGGAATCCGGGTATTCGACGTCGTCGCGGTAACCAATGATTTCGCCGACAAGCATGGGGACCTCGTGACCAAGTTTCTTGCCGTGACCGATCGAGCGGCCAGGTACTTGGAGGACGAACCCGAAGACGCGAAGCCCATCATCGCCAATGCGGCAGGAATGGAGCTCAAGGAGTCGAACATCGTCCTGTCGCTGTTCGAATTTCCGACGCGGGAAGCTCAATTGTCCGCAACCTGGATGCGCGGAACCGTGCAGGCGTTTATTAACGAAGTCGCAGAATTTTTCGTCAAACAGGGCTTGATTCCAGATGCTCTGAACGACTACGGGCCCACGATCGATCCGAGCTTCTATGAGAGGGTGTCCAGCTGAGAATCCACCCGTTCCCCTTGGACGCTCTCGTGCGCCAATGCCAGCGAACAGGCTCATTCCTGGAGGATCGCTAGCGAACGGGATTTGAACTCGCGCCGGTAGAGTACGGCGACGATCCAGGCGGTCGCAACAATGAAAACCAGGCTGTGGACGAACCAGCCCAAGGCAGCCATGGCGAAGTAGTAGGATCGCACGCCGTCATTGAAGTGTTCCGCGGCGAGATCGCTCAGCTTTGCCATCCGCTCCGCGCGGTCATTTGTCAGCGGGTCCTGATCGCTCGGATCGACCATGCACACCATGACCAGCGCGCTGTACGAATGTTGCCGAATCGACCAGGTGAATTTGAAGAAGGCGTAGACGAAAATGGCCGCGAGCAACCCGACTTTCACACTCCACAGGACCGGCGTAACCGGCGACACGAACGGAACGGTCTCCGCAATCTCGTGAGCTTTCTCTTCTGCTCCGAACATGGCCACCAGACCCGCGATGATCAAAATTGTCGTGGACGCAAAGAAGGCATCTTTCTGGATCAGCCCGTTGACGATTTGTCCATCCAGGATCCGATTTTCCCGGCTGGCAATGGACACACTCCAGTCGCGTCTCCACTTGACCATGGCCGCCCCCAGGCTGGGGTGACCCCTGCGAATGAGTTGATTGTGGATTGCGATGTAGCCACCCCAGGCTAGAACGAACCAAGCAAGAGCAGCAAGATCAATGTTTTCCATTTGACTACTGATTCATGATCTCAAATTCGGAAACGCGAATGTGTTGCCTCGGGTTGGTCGGATTCGATCGTCGCGCGGGCGTTTATGCTACGCGCCTTTCCCCTCCGCTGCATTCGCCGGCCCTTGCGCTCGGGTAAGCCGCAATCTAAACTCGCCGCCTCGTGCCGGGTGGTCCGGAACGACCATCTTGGCGCGACTGCCTACTGCAGGGGTGCCCCCGGTTTTTTACCGGAGGCTGAGAAAAACCCTTCGAACCTGATCCGGTTTGTACCGGCGTAGGGAGCAGAAATCCGCGATCGGTTTTCCGCACTTTCTGGCTCCCACGCCTCCGACTTCGCGAGGTGTTGTGTCATGAGTGCTGTTTCCGAGGAAGTCTTCGAGCGGACCGCCGAGCTGAGCTCATCGGTCACTCGGCCATTCCCCGCTTCCCGCAAGATTCTCGTCCAAGGCTCGCGAGAGGACCTGCAGGTCCCCATGCGCGAGATTGCCCAGAGCCCAACGCCCGCCAGTATCGGCGTCGAAGAGAACCCACCGATTACCGTCTACGACACGTCCGGTCCGTACACGGCCCCGAACGCCGCCGTGGATTTGCGCAAAGGCCTTGCCGAGGTGCGCTCGGCGTGGATTCGGGAGCGAAACGATACGGTGCAGCTCGAGGGGCCGAGCTCGCAGTTCGGCGCGCACCGATTGGCCGATCCGTCGCTCGCTCACCTGAGGTTCGAGCACATTCGCACGCCTCGGCGGGCCCGCGACGGCGCCAACGTTTCTCAGATGCATTACGCCCGCCGGGGAATCGTGACGCCGGAGATGGAGTACGTGGCCATTCGGGAATCAATGCGACTCGAGGAAATGCGTGATGCGGCGCTCCAGCGTCAGCATCCCGGCCGGCGCTGGGGTGCTGCCATCCCCGAGCGCATTACGCCTGAATTCGTCCGACAGGAGGTCGCGTCGGGACGTGCCATCATTCCGGCCAACATCAACCATCCAGAGCTGGAGCCGATGATCATCGGCCGCAATTTCCTGGTGAAAATCAACGGTAATCTCGGCAACTCGGCGGTTACCTCGTCCATTGCCGAAGAGGTCGAGAAGATGGTGTGGGCGATCCGCTGGGGCGCGGACACCATCATGGATCTTTCCACCGGTAAGAATATTCACGAGACGCGGGAGTGGATCATCCGCAATTCGCCTGTTCCCATCGGCACCGTGCCGATCTATCAAGCGTTGGAGAAGGTCGACGGTCGCCCGGAGGAACTCACCTGGGGGCTGTTCCGTGACACGCTGATCGA
>JBFGYN010000106.1:0-10493 GCA_041587415.1 Candidatus Competibacterales bacterium
ACCGCAGAGGTGGGTGTCAGCGAGACCGGCGAGGGGCCCAAACCGCTGCTGCGGGTGGAGGCGATCGAACACCAGCGCTTCGTGGTCCAGGGCGGCTGGGTGACTCCGGCCGCGCTCCGCTCGGACTCCGGGGAATCGGGCATCGAGGCCCCAACAATACTCAGCCGAGTGGCGCGGGCGGTGCTGGACGCGGTGCTGCCCGCGGCCCAGGCGGTGGACCTGACCGCCAGTTCCGTTTTCCCCAGTGTGTTTTTCGACGACACGTTCATTGACGCGTCTCCGAGCAACAACTTCAGGCTGATATGCCTCGCATCTACCGGTAATACCAGCAACATTTGCGAGTTCCAAGACCTCGGTCTTGGTAGCCGGCCAATGTTCAATTTTACTAGCAATACCAGCTCACTTCGGATGGGAGTCGGCACCCCAGTTCCCGCCACCGCGCTGCACATCGCTACGCCACAGTCACCAATGATCCTATTGGACAGCCCGGGGACAGACTTTCTGTTTGGTCTCGATGACAGCAACGACGACGTGGCGTTCGGATTCTCCAGCAACGCGTCTGGCCCGGTCGGCACCATCCTCACCCTGGAGAATGACCTGAACAGCACCATTTACCCGGGAGTGGGCATCTGGAAGGTAAATCCAAGGGCTGCGCTGCATGTCGGAAGCCATGACCACATGAGCGCGCAACTGAGAGTCGAGAACAACCTTGCGCCCACTAAAGCCGGCGATGCGGTGATGCTGCAATTGACCAATCCGGGGAAAAAGGCAGTTGGACTCAGAATCAATGCTGGAGGCTCATTCTGGCAGATCTCCAATACTCCTGCAGTAAACAGCGGCGCGGGTGCCAATTCGGGCGAATTACGCATCTCGAAGCTGGGGGCAAGAGGGGTGGAGTTCAGTGTGAACGGCTTTGGCGACGGCCGCTTCCTGCGCCGATCGATCGCCACTCAGCATGTCAACGTGTCCTCACGAAGTGCAAAGACAGATTTCGAAGCAGTCGACGAGAAAAGCGTATTGCAAAAACTCGCTTCGTTGCCGATCTCGACCTGGCGATACCGCGCCGAAGCGCCGGACGGGGAACACAAGCACATCGGACCGGTGGCGGAGGATTTTCAACGCACGTTCGGTTGGAGCGACGGCAACCACATCTCGACGGTAGATGCCAACGGCGTGGCACTGGCCGCGATCAAAGGATTGCATCGAAGGCTGGAGGAACAAAACCGATCGCTCGAAGAGGAGTTGACGACGCTGAAGCGGGAACTCCAAGACAAGGATCGACAGTTGCAAGCGTTGAGCGCACAGGTGTCAGCGGTGGAGGCCTTGGTCCGCGGTGGTGGAAATCTGGCGGCGTTCCAGGCGAACAGCCATTGAAGGATTTAATCCTCGAGCCGCACCCGGTTCAAGCCCGTGCCGGAGCAACGATCGACTGGGAGCTATCCCGCACTTCCAGCCATGCTACGGCACGGCCTGGCACGTGGGGCCGCTTTGGCTCCCGGTTGATCCCGGAGGAGCTATGGTGTGGGAGAATTAATGGGGTCGCCATGAACGCCATCGTACTGATCTGCTTGTCGTTGCTGCTGAGCCCAATACCCGCGCTGGGCGACTCTGCAGCAAAGATCGTCATCGACGAGTGGCCCGTTCCCTGGCAGGGAACGCGCCCTCGCGATCCTTACGTGGGACCTGAGGGGTTGGTCTGGTTCGTCGGGCAGGCAGGTCACTACGTGGCCAGCTTCGATCCCGCGACGGACGAGTTTGCGCGCTTTGATCTGGAATCGGGCACCGGGCCGCACAATCTGATTGTCGGCGACGATGGAATGGTGTGGTATGCGGGCAACTTGAAGGCCCACATCGGGCGGCTCGACCCGGTGTCGGGCGCTATAAGGAAGTACCCGATGCCCGACTCCCGGGCAGCCGACCCGCACACCTTGGTTTTCGATGGCCAGGGTCATATCTGGTTTACGGTGCAGTGGGGAAACTTCGTCGGCCGGTTGAGGATCGCAGACGGCACCGTGGAGCTGGTCGAAGTGCCCACGCCGCGGGCGCGGCCATACGGTATCGCTGTAGACAGTGGTGGGCGACCGTGGATCGTGGAGCTCGGCAGCAACAAGCTTGCGAGCGTCGATCCGGAAACACTTCAGTTGGAAGAGATCCCGTTGCCGCGTGAGGAAGCCCGTCCGCGGCGGCTTGCGATCACATCGGACGACCAAGTCTGGTACGTGGACTACGCCGGGGGTTATCTGGGCCGCTACGACCCGGCGACCGGAAAGATCGAGGAGTGGCCTACACCGAGCGCCGACCAATCCGGGCCCTACGGGATGGTTGTCGACAATCGCGACCGGCTCTGGTTCGTCGAGACGGGGGTGTCGCCGAATCAGTTCGTTGGCTTCGACACCAAGGCGCGAACCTATATCGGCTCGACGCCCATCCCCAGCGGAGCGGGCTCCGTGCGCCACATGTACTTCGATGCCAAGACAAGCGACATCTGGTTCGGAACCGACACTAACAACCTGGGGCGCGCGCGGTTAAGTGAATCCGCAGAAATTACAGGGTAGTCCGGCAGATTGCGGGCTCGCGGGAAGGCACTCGGAGACTTGGGCTTTTCACCCGTGCCCTCGGAAACGGCGCCAATCCTTCCGCTCAGCGTTCGTCGGTGACCTCACCGGCCGCCGCCTCGGCCCGCTGTTCTTCGGCTGCCTGAATGGCTGCGGCGGCGGCCGCCGCGTGCTTGCTCGTTGCCTCGTCGTCCCCTTTTTCCGTGGCGGGTACGTTTACGAACACCTGGCGATGCGCGAACTCGATACCTTGGGCCGCAAGGGCCTCTTTCACCAGGCGGTAGGCCTCGCGACGGATCACCCACTGTTCGTTCGGCACCGTCGTGAATTTCATGCGCACGATGAGGGCGGAATCCTCCACGCGGAACACGCCTTGCGACTTCAGCGGCTGCAGGAAAAAATGCCCGTACTCGGGATTTTCCAGCATCTGCTGCCCGGTCTTCTTGATGGTTTTTCGGACTTTTTCGATGTCCACGTCGTAGGGTAGGCGGATCTCGAGCTTCATGGTCACCCAGTCACGGCTGTGATTCTTCACGGCCTGTATCTCGCCGTAAGGAAGGGTTTGCACGGCACCCAGGTGATGGCGAAGACGCATGGATCGCAGCGAGATGGACTCGACCGTTCCCTTCATGCCACCGGCTTCGATGTATTCGCCGATTCGGAACGCGTCGTCCACCAGGAAGAAGATGCCGGCAACGATGTCCTGAACCAGCTTTTGGGACCCGAACCCCACGGCCAAGCCTACAACACCTGCGCCGGCCAGCAGTGGTCCGATGTTCACGCCGATGGAGGACAGGATGATCAGCGTCACCATAACGATCAAGAAGGTGAGCACGAATGACCGCAACAATGGCAGGAGCGTCGCCGCTCGGGTGGCTTTGCCGGCCGCACCGCCTTCCTCTCCCATCGCGACGCCGCCCTCATCCTGGGGCATGTGACGGTCGATGGCGTTTTTCACCAGTTCCCAGATCAGGTAGCCAATCACGAGGGCAGCACCGATATCGAGCAACCCTTCTTTGATTCGCTCACCGAATGGGGTGGCCATAACACCGAAAAGGGCGAATCCAGCGGCTTCCGCCACTTCTGTTAGCAACCAGAAGATCATGGCGGCGCGGGCAACGAGCCGAATGCTGTGGCCGTAGCGCGCACCGAGAGTCTGGTCGGTGCTGCCCGGGTGCCGCGACGCGGGCTCCAGCAACGTGCGCAGGACGGCGTCGACGATGGGAATGCACAACAAGATGACCACGCTCGCAACGGCGGCATCGGACGCCTCGATGGCGCCCAGGACCACATTGCGGGAGTAGAACCACCACATGGCGATGAGGTATGCCGTAGCCAGCAAGTGCCAGGCTTGGGCAAACCCTTGCCGTAAAGCCCCGGCACCTCGTTCGCTGGGCGACTCCGCCACAGTCGCCTCGAACGCCCCGTCGGCGGTATCCGCCAAATCCGTCCCGCTCTGCGGGGCGTACCCGGTGAGGCGCGCGGCTACGGCAGACCGGCTGGTCCAGATCATGCCGATCAGGATTGCGGTGACCAAACCGTCGGAGGCGATCAGCAGGAATCGGTGCAGATAATCGTCGAGCCCGAGGATCTGAAAAAGCGAACAGGTGAAGAACGTAAAAGAGCCGACAGCGAATATGGCGACAGTCCAGCGATGCAGGCGCTGTGCCCACCGGTCGGCAAGGTCCATGAGACGCAACTCGGGCGCCGATGGGGCGAACATTGCCCGCGATGCGGCCCAGACAACGCGTGTGACCGTGATGGTGGCCAGGTAGGCAAGCGCGAAAATCCGCATGGGGTCGTAGCGCTCGAAAAACAAGAACGACAACGCCCAGCCCACAAAGGCAAACACCAGAATTAGCACCAGGTCCAGAACGAGCCTGAGCGACAGGATACCCAGCTTGCGTCGTTCCGACGCTACCGTGGTCGCCGTGAGCCCACGGCGAATGTCACGTAGCCGGCGGCCAGCGACCCATTCGGCCGTAAGCCCGGCGGCCACCATGAGCAGGAATACCCCAATGCCTCCAATGAGCGCGGGAGCGCCTTGGTTGTCGGTGAGGTTCCTGAGCGCCACGGCGAAATGCCGGTCTGAATTGGCCAGGCTTTCGAGAATTGCCTGCCGTTCCTGGCTAAGGCGCTGGGAACCCTCGTGAACGCGGCGCAGCAAGTCGGTGGAACCGCTCTCCGCGCCGGCTGCACGACCCGCCGCATCGTTTCGAAGTGTGTCGATCAGTAGCTGACGGGACTGGGCGTCGCTCAGCGGCGCCACGAATTCTGCGACTTCGTCGGCCTGGAGGTCGGGAGGGGGCTCGACTGGGGCGGGTGCCTTCTCGCTACCCCCGAAAAAGGGTGTCTGCCCTTGCGCCGGGAGGGCGATTGCTGCGATCAGGATGAAGGCACCGCAAATGCGCAAACCCGTTCTCAACATTCGCCCAGCCATCGCGTGTCTCCCGGGGGCGAAACCGTTTGCACCAGAACGGTCGAGCCCGAACCAATATCCGAGGTCGGCCCAGGCGAACGGAACGGTGACGCCTGATGCATTGCGGGTGCAACGCTCCCAGCCCGATTCTGATTGCCGATCTCCAGACCTGACCGTATTCTGCCTGGGTTGTTTGTTCAAGATGCGATGGTGCTGTTGCATGAGCGCGGGCGTACAGGGCGGCGGTGGTGGGTTCCAGGTCCAATGGTGGCACCGCCCGGGCGTGGTGATCGTTTGCGGGTGTCTCATCGCCATCATCAGTTTCGGTGTGCGGAGCAGTTTCGGCTTGTTCACCGAGCCTCTCACCATCACCCGCGGCTGGAGCCGGGAAGTCTTTGCGTTCGCTATTGCGATCCAGAATCTGATTTGGGGCGTGGGTCAACCCTTCGCGGGTGCCATCGCGGACCGTTTCGGTTCGGCGCTGGTGCTGGCGGTCGGCGGCTTGCTGTATGCGGCTGGCGTCGCCCTGATGGCGGTCAGTACCGATCCCATATCCCTGCAACTGACCGCGGGCGTCCTCGTGGGACTGGGGCTGGCCGGCGGATCGTTCACCATCGTGATCAGCGCATTCACGCGCCTGGTTCCCGTTGCACGCCGCTCTTGGGCGATGGGCATCGCCACTGCCACTGGGTCGCTGGGGCAATTCCTCTTCGCACCATTGGGGCAAGCCTTCATCTCGGGGTACGGCTGGATTACCGCACTGCTCCTGCTGTCGTTATTCGTTGCCTTGATTCCGGTGCTGGCCATTGCCCTCGGCACCCCCCCGCGGCAGCAGCCGTTTCATGACGACGAACCGGATATCGGATTCCTCGAGACCATTGGCGCGGCACTCCGACACGGCAGTTACCTGCTTCTGATCGCCGGCTTTTTCGTGTGTGGCTTTCATGTGGCATTCATCACCACCCACCTACCGCCCTATCTTGCCGACGTCGGGATCGCACCTTCGGTCGCGGCATGGGCAATTGCGCTGGTGGGGCTATTCAACGTCGTTGGGTCGTATTCGTCCGGTGTTCTGGGAGGCCGGTTCAGCAAACGATACTTGCTGAGCGGCATCTATCTCGCCCGGGCTGCGGTCATTGCTTTGTTCATGGTCATGCCGATGTCCACTTTCGGCGTGCTGGTCTTCGCAGCGGGCATGGGGTTGCTCTGGCTCTCCACCGTGCCCCTCACCGCCGGCCTCGTCGCCATCATGTTCGGGACCCGATACATGGCGTCGTTGTTCGGGTTCGTGTTCTTCAGCCACCAGGTGGGCGCATTCCTAGGGGTTTGGCTGGGCGGCCTCCTGTACGATGAAACCGGCTCCTACCAGCTTGTCTGGTGGATCAGCATCGCGCTGGGGGTGTTCGCCGCGGTGGTGCACTGGCCGATCGCCGAAACGCGGGCGCCGCGGTTCGCGCCAGCGGCCGCTTGATTCCGAGTCACGCTCTCCGCCGTTGCCGGTGCACACCCCGGAAGGGGTGATTTGCACCATTATTGGGCGCGTCGTTGGTGCGAACGTATCAAAACAGTGCGTCCGGGCCGACCAGCCGACACCTCATTGCGCGACTCGGCCACTTCCGACAAGCGAATTACTGTCGATTTTCTGGCTATCTACGCCAGTTTCCCATGTGCTGCTCGGGACTTGGCCCCTCGATTGCGAAGGCGATGCCGCACGCTAACCTACGCCCGAATCGGGGGAATCAATGAAGCAAAACAGACAATCGCTTGCGGCAGCCGGGATCGTTCTGGCGGCCATCATGGGTACGACCGCCCACGCGGCAGAAACCATCAAGGTGGGAATTCTGCACTCTCTTTCCGGCACCATGGCCATCAGCGAAACGACGCTCAAAGATACGATGCTCATGCTCATCGATGAGCAGAACAAGAAGGGCGGCTTGCTCGGGAAGCAGTTGGAGCCGGTGGTCGTCGATCCGGCGTCCAATTGGCCGCTGTTCGCCGAAAAGGCCCGAGAGCTCATTGAAAAGGAGAAAGTGGCAGCAGTGTTCGGGTGCTGGACATCGGTGTCCCGCAAGTCCGTCCTGCCCGTCTTCGAAGAGCTCAACAGCCTGCTCTTCTATCCGGTGCAGTACGAGGGTGAGGAATCGTCCAAAAACGTCTTCTACACCGGCGCCGCGCCCAATCAGCAGGCCGTTCCCGCCGTCGACTATCTCATGGACGAAATCGGTGTCGAGCGCTGGGTTCTTGCCGGAACCGACTACGTCTACCCACGTACCACAAACAAGATTCTCGAGGCTTACCTGAAGAGCAAGGGCGTAGAGGACGCCGACATCATGATCAACTACACGCCATTCGGTCATTCCGATTGGCAGAGCATTGTCGCCGACGTCAAGAAATTCGGCTCCGCGGGCAAGAAGACTGCGGTCGTCTCAACCATCAACGGCGACGCCAACGTGCCCTTCTACAAGGAGTTGGGTAACCAGGGAATCTCGGCCGAGGACATTCCGGTTGTCGCGTTTTCCGTGGGTGAAGAGGAGTTGTCGGGATTGGACACGGCACCGTTGGTGGGCCATCTTGCCGCGTGGAACTATTTCATGAGCGTCGATTCCGAAATCAACGACGAATTCATCGAGGCATGGCACGGCTTCATCAAGGATGAGGCACGTGTAACAAACGACCCGATGGAGGCCCATTTCATCGGTTTCAACATGTGGGTAAAAGCAGTTGAGATGGCTGGAAGCACGGATCCCACGGCGGTGCAGGATGCCATAATCGGCGTCACCGTACCGAATCTCTCCGGTGGCTATTCGGCGATGATGCCCAATCACCACATTACAAAGCCGGTCCTCATCGGTGAGATCCAGGAGGATGGACAGTTCGAAATCGTCTGGGAGACTCCCGGATTGGTGGTGGGTGACGAGTGGTCCGACTACCTGGAGGGATCGAAAGACCTCATCTCCGACTGGCGCGCGCCGATGTCTTGCGGTAATTACAATGTCAAGACCGGGACGTGCTCCGGACAAAGTTCCTGAGCTTGATTGGCCCGGGGCGCCGTTCTCGGCTGCCCCGGGCCGATTCCTGGAAACAAGAGCGGCCCGCGTGAAGTTGGGCCATGAGCAGGTCACATTCCCAATGCATGAATTTCGAGGGCGCCGCTTAGTCGCCGTCTTGCTAGCGCTCGCCGCCCTGCTCACCGCTACCGCCGCGTGGACTGCGCCAGAGGCATTCCAGGAAGGCATCGCACTGCTGTTCGAGAAGGATTTCGACGCCAAAGGCGTGGCAGTCGATCGCCTTGCCGAGAGTGGCGACGAACGGGCGCTTCCGATCCTCGAGGCCATGTTGAACGGCCGACTTCATTATCTCAAACGTGATCGGGTTCTGGTCATTTCGGACAAGGATGGCCGACAGTATCGAATTGCCGACGCGCTGACCGGAGAGCAGCTCGGCACGGTGAAAAGCCGCGAGATTGCGAAGGTTCGAGTGAACAATGCACTGCGAAGCCGGATTCGCGCCCGCCTGGCCACCCTCGATCTCGTCCACCCGGAGCCGGATCGTCGACTGGCTGCCGCGACACAGCTTCTCGACAGCGCCGATCCACAGCTCGTCGATCAGCTTCGCGGAATACTCGAACACGAGCCCGATGCTCGCGTCCGGGAAACCATCGAGATCACCCTCGCGCTCGCCGAGCTACAGAGCGAAGAATCGTCCAGGCGAATGGCCGGCGTCGCCGAACTGAGCGGGAATATCCATCCCACCGTCCGTGGCGCACTGCGGGTCGTCGCGCAATCGGACGCCGACGAGGCGGTGCAGACCAGCGCGCGCAAGGCGTTGCGCCAGATCGAGTTCAAACTCCAGTTCTATCGCTGGGCGGAGACGGCCTTTTTCGGTCTGAGTCTCGGGTCGGTGCTGGTGCTTGCGGCCATTGGGCTCGCCATTACTTTCGGGGTAATGGGGGTGATCAACATGGCGCACGGCGAGCTGATCATGATTGGCGCGTACACGACCTATGTCATCCAAACGCTGCTTCCCGACCAGATTGGCGTATCAGTGCTCCTCGCCGTCCCAGCCGCATTCCTGGTTTCCGGTCTTGTGGGTATTGCCATTGAACGGGGCGTCATACGATTTCTCTACGGGCGCCCACTGGAAACCTTGCTCGCGACCTTCGGCATCAGCCTGGTGCTGCAGCAGACGGTTCGCAGTATTTTTTCGCCCCTGAACCGTTCGGTATCGACACCGCAGTGGATGAGTGGCTCCTGGGAGATCAACAGCGTTCTCTCGCTGACCCTCAACCGCTTGTATATCCTTTTGTTCTGTCTAATGGTTTTTGCCGCCCTGTACGCGGTGCTGAAGCGCACTCCGCTGGGACTGCAGGTGCGTGCCGTATCCCAGAATCGCGCAATGGCACGGGCGATGGGGGTCCGCTCGGACCGCGTGGACGCACTGACGTTCGGGCTGGGTTCGGGAATCGCGGGGGTCGCCGGCGTGGCGCTTTCCCAGCTGACGAACGTCGGACCGAATCTGGGTCAGTCCTACATCATCGATTCTTTCATGGTGGTCGTGTTTGGCGGCGTGGGGAATCTCTGGGGCACCCTGGTCGGCGGGTTGTCTCTCGGCGTCGCGAACAAGTTCCTCGAACCCTGGTCGGGTGCCGTCCTCGCGAAGATTATCATTCTCGCCATGATCATTTTGTTCATTCAGAAACGCCCGCGCGGCTTGTTCCCGCAAAAGGGCCGCGCCGCGGAGTCCTGACCCATGGGATTGACGGCATGTCTGAAGGGGGATCGCGGTGGCCAGATCTTTCTGGGCGTCTTGGCTGTGGCGACCGTCGTCGTGCTGGTCTTGAACCAGTTGGTTCCGGACACCCACGCGCTGCACGTACAGACCTACACTGTCACGCTGCTTGGAAAGTATCTGACCTACGCCCTGCTCGCGCTGTCAGTGGATCTCGTGTGGGGCTATCTGGGTATATTGAGTCTGGGCCACGGGGCTTTTTTCGCCCTCGGTGGCTACGCGATGGGTATGTACCTGATGCGTCAGATCGGCGACCGAGGTGTATACGGCCATCCGGAGCTGCCCGATTTCATGGTGTTCTTGAACTGGCAGGAGCTACCTTGGTTCTGGTACGGCTTCGACAGTTTTTGGTTCGCCGTGCTCATGGTTGTCCTGGTGCCCGGTATGCTCGCATTCGTGTTCGGCTGGCTCACGTTTCGTTCGCGGGTCACGGGCGTCTACTTATCGATCATCACCCAGGCGCTGACCTACGCTTTCATGCTGGCGTTTTTTCGCAACGAGATGGGTTTTGGTGGAAACAACGGACTCACGGACTTCAAGGACCTTCTCGGTTTCGATCTGCAGGCGGATTCGACCCGAATCGGTTTGTTCATTGCCTCGGCAATCGCGCTGGCGGCGGGCTACCTTGCCTGCCGGGGCATTGTCGCGTCGAAGCTGGGTCGAGTGGCCGTCGCAATTCGCGATGCCGAAGACCGCACCCGATTCATCGGCTATCGGGTCGACCACGTGAA
>JBFGYN010000107.1:0-10484 GCA_041587415.1 Candidatus Competibacterales bacterium
CGCGCGCGCTGTCCGTGCGCGAGACCGAGGCATTCGTTCGGCGTCTGTTGAGCGAGCCGAAGTCCGCACCCCACCAGACCCGTGTCGACCCGGACATTCGCCGCTTGCAGAACGATCTGTCCGAGCGCCTCGGGGCAAGAGTCAAACTGGAGCACCAAGTCAGCGGACGCGGCCGTGTTGTGATTCATTACAACACCGTCGACGAGCTGGACGGCATTCTTGCCCACGTGAAATAGTGCACCGTACGGGGTGGCGCGCGTTGACCCCTGAAACGAGGATAGCCTATACTTCACGCCGGTTGACGAAAGTGCAAAAACCCTTGTGCTGGCTGTCCGTGCCCCGATCATGACTAGCGGAGCAGGCAAGTCCTAGCGCATGAGAAATCGCACTGCGAATTTGATAGTAGGTGCGCAGCTAACAATCACGATTCTGGCTGCCCTGCTCGTGCTCGTAATCGCGGACGCGAGAGCTGCTTGGTCAGCCGCGTTTGGTGGGGGGATAAGCGTAGTCACCACGATCTACTTCGCATGGCGCGTCTTCTCTTGCACGGAGGGGAAGTCATTGCAAGCGGTTGCTCGTGCTTTCTACGTGGGCGAAGTCAGCAAGATGTTATTGACGGCGATCCTGTTCTTCATCGCCATTGTCTGGGTTGACGCCGCCTTTCTCCCCCTGCTCGTGACCTACGCGCTTACGCTGATGGTTTACTGGATGGTCCTTCCCTTCACAGTGACGGAGAAATGGTGAGGTAACCATGAGCGCGACCCCGACAGAGTACATCGTTCACCACCTCACGAACTTGTCGGCGGGCGAAGGATTCTGGACTATCCACTTCGACACGCTCGGCTTCTCGATCGCCCTGGGATACCTGTTCTACTGGACCTTTCGAAAGGCAGCCGTTGGCGCGACCTCCGACGCGCCGGGCAAGCTACAGAACTTCGTGGAAATCATGGTGGAGTTCGCTGATTCCCAGGTAAAGGATTGTTTTCACGGCCGAAACGAGCTCATCGCCCCGCTTGCGCTGACCATTTTTTGCTGGGTATTCCTTTGGAATTTCATGGATTTGATTCCCGTCGACCTGCTGCCGATGGTCGCCGGATGGTTCGGCATTCATTACCTGCGCGTTGTTCCGTCAACCGATCTGAACGCCACGTTCTCGCTATCTCTCTCTGTCTTCGCCCTGATTGTTTTCTACAGCATCAAAATCAAGGGGCCAGACGGCTTTCTCAAGGAATTCATCTTCCATCCATTCAAGACCGATAACATGGCGCTGCAGGCCATTTTGGTACCGGTGAATCTGGTTTTGATGTTGGTGGAACAGCTGGCGAAGCCCATCTCACTGGCGCTTCGACTGTTCGGAAACTTGTACGCCGGCGAGCTAATCTTCATGCTAATCGCCCTGCTGCCTTGGTGGCTGCAGTTCACTCTCGGTTGGCCATGGGCCGTGTTTCACCTTCTGATCATCACGCTGCAGGCGTTTATATTCATGGTTCTGACCATCGTGTACCTAAGCATGGCACACGAGGACCACTGAACGGTTGCGTACGGCTGGTCCGCGGCGGGCCGTCCCCCGGCAACCCTGTTCCCCCAACTTAAACGACATTTCGCAATCGGAGGCAATCATGGAACTCGTCCAAGGTATGACCGCCATCGCCGTTGGCCTGATTCTCGGCATGGGCGCCCTCGGGACCGCCATAGGCTTCGGCCTGCTCGGCGGCCGTTTCCTGGAAGGCGCGGCGCGCCAGCCGGAGATGGTGCCCATGCTGCAGGTCAAAATGTTCATCGTTGCCGGCCTGCTGGATGCCGTGACCATGATCGGCGTGGGCCTCGCACTGTTCTTCACGTTTGCCAACCCGTTTGCGGTCGTCGGTTGATGCTCGAGCCATCCATCCGTCCAACCCATTGATGGAGGGGTATTCAGGTGAACATCAACGTTACGCTGCTGGGTCAGATGATTACCTTCGGGCTGCTGGTCTACTTCACAATGAAGAAGGTCTGGCCCCCGGTCATGAAGGCCATGCAGGATCGCCAAAAGCGCATCGCGGACGGGCTGGCCGCGGCCGAGCGTGGTCAGCACGAGCAGGAGCTCGCCAAGGAGAAGGCGGTCGCCACCATGAAGGACGCGAAACAGCACGCGGCGGATTTGATCGCTCAAGCCCAGCGGCGCGCCAACGAGATTGTCGAAGAAGCCAAGGCGCAGGCTCGGGAAGAGGGTGATCGCCAGCTTGCCGCTGCCAAGGCGGAGATCGACCAAGAGGCCAACCGGGCCCGGGAAGCGCTTCGCGAGCAGGTCGCAATCATTGCGATTGCCGGAGCGGAAAAGGTTCTCGGGAAGGAAATCGACGGCAAGGTCCACAGTTCCATGTTGAAGGAACTGGTTGCCGATATTTAGGACTCGCCACCGACATGGCAGATACCACGACCCTAGCACGACCCTACGCCCGGGCCGCCTTCGAGTACGCTCGATCGGCCGACGCGCTGCAGGAATGGTCCGAGCTCATGGGCCGGTTGTCCGCGATCGTCTCCGATAGTCAAATGGCGGACCTGTTGGAGAATCCTGATCTGGATTACGACGCCAAATGCGAAGCAGTGCTCGATGTGTGCGGCGATGACGTCAGTGAAGACGGGCGCAACTTCGTCCGGCTCCTTGCCGAGAATCGGCGCCTTCTGCTGGTGCCAGAGATCGCTGACGTCTACGAAGTGCTTCGAGCGGAAGCGGAACGTACGGTGGAAGCTCAGGTGATTTCGGCTCGAAAACTGACGAAAGAACAGGAAAATCAGATCGCGCAAGCGCTCGCGAAGCGCCTGGATCGGAACGTCACGATTCAGAACACGATTGATAAGGACCTGCTCGGAGGCGCCATCATCCGAGCCGGAGACCTCGTCATCGACGGTTCCGCTCGCGGCAAGCTGCGAAAACTTGCCGTGGCCATCGGCCATTAAGGGGAAACGACACAAGATGCAGCAGCTCAATCCTTCTGAAATTAGCGACCTGATCCGAAAACGGATCGAAAAGTTTCAAGTCACCTCCGAGGCGCGCACGGAAGGGTCCATCGTTACCCTGTCCGACGGAATCGTCCGCATTCACGGCCTCGAAGGGGTCATGTACGGGGAAATGATCGAATTCCCGGGCGATGTCTTTGGTATGGCCCTGAACCTGGAGCGGGTCTCGGTCGGTGCCGTGGTGCTCGGCGAGTACCTCCACCTGTCCGAGGGCGACAAGGCAAAGTGCACGGGCCGAATTCTCGAAGTGCCGGTGGGTGAAGCACTCTTGGGTCGGGTCGTCGACTCCCTGGGCCGTCCGATCGACGCCAAGGGCGCGGTGGACACGGACCTGTCGGCGCCCATCGAGAAAGTCGCGCCCGGCGTCATCAGCCGAAAATCCGTCGATCAGCCCGTCCAGACTGGACTGAAGTCCATCGACTCCATGGTCCCGATCGGCCGCGGCCAGCGCGAGCTCATCATTGGCGACCGGCAAACGGGCAAGACGGCCGTGGCCGTCGACACGATCATCAATCAGAAGGGAACCGGAATTAAGTGCATTTACGTGGCGGTCGGCCAGAAGGCGTCCTCCATCGCCGGTGTCGTGCGCAAGCTCGAGGAACATGGTGCGATGGAGCACACCATCGTCGTTGCTGCCTCGGCCTCCGATCCCGCGTCCATGCAGTACATTGCGCCCTATGCGGGTTGCTCGATGGGCGAGTATTTCCGCGATCGCGGCGAGGATGCGCTCATCATTTACGATGACCTGACCAAGCAGGCGTGGGCCTATCGTCAAGTCTCCCTGTTGCTGCGCCGGCCGCCCGGCCGCGAGGCTTATCCCGGTGACGTCTTCTACCTCCACTCGCGCCTGTTGGAACGCGCGGCACGGGTTAACGCCGATTTCGTGGAGAAGGAGACCGATGGCAAGGTCAAGGGAAAGACGGGGTCTTTGACTGCGTTGCCCATCATCGAAACGCAGGCAGGTGACGTATCCGCCTTTGTGCCCACGAATGTCATCTCCATTACAGACGGCCAGATATTTCTGGAATCGGATTTATTCAATGCCGGTATTCGGCCGGCAATCAATGCCGGACTATCGGTATCCCGGGTCGGTGGCGCGGCACAAACCAAGATCATCAAGAAGCTCGGCGGCGGCGTTCGGCTGGCACTTGCCCAGTTCCGGGAACTCGCGGCGTTTGCCCAGTTCGCGTCAGACCTGGACGAGACAACCCGAAAACAGCTCGACCGTGGACGGCGCGTCACCGAGTTGATGAAGCAGAAGCAATATTCGCCCTTGTCGGTTGCAGAGATGGCGGTGTCTCTCTACGCCGTGGACCAAGGCCATATGGACGACCTGGAGATCGCGAAGGTGGGGGATTTCGAAGCCGCACTGCTCGCCTACATGGCGGACAGTCACGGAGAGTTGATGGCCAAGATCAACGAAAACGGCGACTACGACGATGATGTCGCCGCCGCGCTGGGAAGCGCCATCAAAAGCTTCAAATCCGATCACGTCTGGTAGGCGTCGGCATCATGGCTGTTGGAAAAGAGATCCGGAATCAAATCAGGAGTGTTCAGAACACTCAGAAGATCACCCGTGCAATGGAGATGGTCGCCGCCAGCAAGATGCGCAAGGCGCAGGATCGAATGGCCTCGTCGCGGCCTTACGCGGAGAAGATACGGGGAGTCATCGGGCACCTGGCCCACGCGCATCCGGAGTATCGGCACACTTATTTGATCGACAGGGAGGTGAAGCGGGTCGGATACATCATCGTTTCCACCGATCGAGGCTTGTGCGGTGGCCTCAACAATAATCTGTTCCGTGGCCTGCTCCGAGGAATGAAGGACTGGTCCAACCAAGGTGTCGAGATCGATCTCTGCACCATTGGCAATAAGGCCCTTCAGTTTTTCCGCCGCATCGGGGGAAATGTCGTTGCGCAGGCCGCCCACTTGGGCGATGAGCCGAAGTTGGACGACCTGATCGGAACCGTAAAAGTGATGCTGGATGCCTTCGACGAGGGCAAGGTGGATCGGCTGTTCCTGGCGGGCAACCAGTTTGTCAACACCATGACCCAGAGCGCGAGCGTGATCCAACTTCTTCCGGCAAGCAGCGACGACGTTCAAGAGATCGAGCACCACTGGGACTATATCTACGAGCCCGATTCGAAGGAGATTCTGGATGAGCTCCTCACACGTTATATCGAATCGCTTGTCTACCAAGGAGTGGTCGAGAACGTCGCGTGCGAGATGGCGGCACGCATGGTGGCCATGAAGGCCGCATCCGACAACGCGGGCGACCTGATCGGCGAGCTGCAATTGGTGTACAACAAGGCGCGTCAGGCAGCGATCACCCAAGAACTCTCCGAGATCGTCAGCGGCGCCGCCGCTGTCTGACCTGTCACTTTGATTAGGCTTTAGGGGGAACCCTCAAAGATGAGTGCTGGAAAAATTGTGCAGGTAATTGGCGCCGTGGTCGATGTCGAATTCGATCGGGGCGCGGTTCCAAAGATTTACGATGCCCTGAACGTGGGTGAAATGGGGCTCACGCTGGAGGTGCAGCAGCAGCTCGGCGACGGCGTCGTGCGGACGATCGCCATGGGCTCGTCGGACGGCGTGAAGCGCGGATTGGAGGTGACCAACACCGGATCACCGATTACGGTGCCCGTCGGCCTCGCGACCCTCGGTCGGATCATGGACGTCCTTGGAAATCCCATCGACGAGGCGGGCGACGTGAAGGCAGACGAGAGAATGCCGATCCATCGCGCCGCACCGGCATACGCCGAACAGGCTGCGGCGGTGGAGGTACTGGAGACCGGGATCAAAGTTATCGACCTGATCATGCCGATCGCCAAGGGCGGCAAGGTGGGTTTGTTTGGTGGCGTGGGCGTCGGCAAGACCGTAACGCTCATGGAGCTGATCCGAAATATTGCCGTAGAGCACTCCGGTTATTCCGTGTTCGCCGGCGTTGGCGAACGCACCCGCGAGGGTAATGATTTCTATCACGAAATGCAGGAAGGTGGTGTTCTGGACAAGGTGGCCCTTGTCTATGGTCAGATGAACGAGCCACCGGGGAATCGTCTCCGAGTCGCGCTCAGCGGCCTCACAATGGCCGAGTTCTTCCGCGACGAGGGCCGTGACGTGCTGCTGTTCGTCGATAACATCTATCGTTACACCCTGGCGGGAACCGAAGTGTCGGCTTTGCTCGGACGAATGCCGTCCGCGGTGGGCTACCAGCCGACACTGGCGGAGGAAATGGGTGCGCTGCAGGAGCGCATCACATCCACGAAGACCGGGTCGATCACCTCTTTCCAAGCCGTTTACGTGCCTGCCGATGACCTGACGGACCCGTCCCCGGCCACCACCTTTGCACACTTGGATGCAACGCTGGTGCTGTCCCGGCAGATCGCGGAGCTCGGTATTTACCCTGCGGTCGATCCGCTGGATTCCACTTCGCGCTTGCTCGACCCCCTCGTCATCGGTCAGGAACACTACGACACCGCCCGCGGCGTGCAGGGCGTGCTCCAGCGTTACAAGGAACTCAAGGACATCATTGCCATTCTCGGAATGGACGAGCTTTCCGAGGAAGACAAGCTGGTTGTCACCCGTGCACGTAAGATTCAGCGCTTCCTGTCTCAACCTTTCTTCGTGGCCGAGGTGTTCACGGGCTCTCCCGGAAAGTACGTATCGTTGAAGGACACGATTGCCGCTTTCAAGGGCATACTGGATGGGGAGTATGATCACCTACCGGAGCAAGCCTTCTACATGGTCGGCACCATTGACGAGGCAGTAGAGAAGGCCGAGAAGCTCTGACGACCATGCGCGCGGCCGGATACAGTCACCGGCCGCGGTACTCTGCAGCATTCACCCTCGCACAGGGGAAGAGGTGGTCATGGCAATGACGATCCATGTTGATATCGTAAGTGCCGAGCGTGAGATATTTTCCGGTCCTGCGGAAATGGTCATTGCGCCAGCGACCCATGGTGACGTGGGAATAATGCCTCGGCACAGTCAGATGTTGACTAGCCTGCGGGCGGGTGAGGTCCGGGTCAAGACGCCTGGTGGAGACGAGCAGTACGTCTTCGTCTCCGGTGGCATGCTGGAGGTTCAGCCGCATTCCGTGACGGTGTTGGCGGACACCGCGCTTCGGGCCAAGGACATTGACGAGGCTGCGGCGCTGGCAGCGAAAGAACGCGCAGAAAAGTTGTTGGCGGACAAGAAGTCTGAAATCGATTACGCGAAGGCGCAAGCGGAGTTGGCGGAAGCCGTCGCGCAGCTGAGAACTTTGAAGCGACTGAAGAACAAGGGGCGCGCATGACGCCCGGATGGTCACGCCGCGATAAACACGCCGCGGCATTGCGATCGTAGCGCCAGCACAAGGAAGTCCCAGGGAGTCACGACAGACCCGCAATTCATCCCGTGTGTTGGGCACCGCCCGCGTCGTATTTCGGTTACGCTGTCCAGTAGATTGAAGCGACAACCCTCAGGTCTCTCGTAATCATGGAATTGAGCGTCGTGATCCTTGCCGCCGGCAAGGGCAAGCGCATGGCGTCAGCCTTGCCGAAGGTGCTGCATCCGATCGGCGGGCGCCCCATGCTCCAGCATGGCTTGGATTGCGCCCGGAGTCTGGATGCGCGCCGCTGCTGCATTGTCGTCGGCCACGGGAACGAGCGGATTCGGGCCGCCATTCATGCGCCCGACGCGGTTTGGGTCGAACAGGCGGAGCAGCTCGGTACGGGACACGCGGTGGCGCAGGCACTTCCGACAATCCCTGACCAGTCGCTCGTACTTGTTCTATACGGGGACGTTCCTCTCGTCCGGGAGACATCATTGCGTCCCTTGGTGCACGCTGCGGCCGATGGCGCTTTGGCCATACTCACGGTGGAGCTCGAGAATCCGCGCGGATACGGGCGGGTCATTCGCGACGCGACAGGCTCCGTGCGGAGGATCGTCGAGGAGAAGGATGCCCTCGAGGAGGAACGCTCCGTTCGCGAGTGCAACACGGGAATGTTAGCGGCAACGGCGCGGAGCCTCCGGGCGTGGACCGCCAGGTTGGGTAACGACAATTCCCAGGCCGAGTTTTATCTCACCGATGTCATCGGAATGGCGGTTCAGGAGCAAGTGCCCGTTTTCGCGGCGCGGGTTGAGGACCCTGCCGAGGCAATGGGTGCAAACGATCGCGTTCAACTCGCTGCTCTGGAGCGCGCATACCAGGTGCGAGCAGTTCGCTCACTGATGCTCGGAGGCGCGACGCTTTTGGATCCTGCGCGGGTCGACGTCCGCGGTGCGGTGACCACTGGGCGCGATTGCCTCATTGACGTCAACGTGGTGTTCGAGGGAGATGTCCGTGTCGGAGAGGATGTGACCATCGGGTCCAATTGTCTGATTCGCAGCTCCTGGATTCACGACGGGGCCGTCATACATCCGAACTGCATCCTCGACGGCGCGATTGTGGGGCCCGATTGCCAGGTGGGTCCCTTTGCCCGGCTCCGCCCAGGAGCGGAATTGCTCGCAGGAGCCAGGGTGGGGAATTTCGTGGAAGTGAAGCAGTCCGTATTGCGGGAGGGTGCGAAAGCAAATCATCTGACCTACATCGGTGACGCTGACGTGGGCCAGGCGGTGAACGTGGGCGCTGGTACCATCACCTGCAACTACGATGGCGCCAACAAACATCGAACCGTCATTGGCGCGGGTGCCTTCATCGGCTCCAATTCTTCATTGGTCGCGCCGGTCGAAATCGGGGAGCGGGCAACCATTGGCGCTGGCTCCACGATTACAGGATCGGCTCCGGCCGAGGAGTTGACGCTCACGCGTGTCAAGCAGCGAACGATTCGGAATTGGAAGCGGCCCGAAAAGAAGCGCTGACGGGCTTCGCACATCCGATTGTCCGTGCCGTTACCATCGTGATCGTTACGGAAGAGCGACCTGCTGGATCGCCACGCCAGATTAATCCTCACATGCGAACTACTCCGACCCGCCGCGGAGAGCGTTGAAACATGCACACCGCTTCCGATCTCGAAGCATTGAACGAAGCCCAACGGGCTGCCGTCGAGGCGCCGGTCGATGCTCATGTGCGGGTACTCGCCGGGGCCGGCAGCGGCAAGACCAGGGTCTTGGTGCAGCGCATCGCCTGGCTGATCGACCCAATGGACATATCGCCGTGGTCGATTTTCGCCGTCACATTCACGAACAAGGCTGCGGCGGAGATGCGCACCCGCGTGGAGCAGACGCTCGGCTATTCGGCGGGTGGCATGTGGATCGGGACTTTTCACGGTCTCGCTAACCGATTTCTACGGCGACACGCTGCAGAAGCGAACCTGGACCGCCACTTTCAGATCTTGGATTCGGAGGATCAACTGCGCACCGTGAGGCGTGCCATGTCGGCGCTTTCCTTGGACGAGAAGTTGTGGAACCCCAGATCGGCGCAGGCATTCATCAACGCGCGCAAGGACGAAGGGCATCGCCCCGAGCACTTGGAGGACCGCGATGATCCCGTAAAGCAACGACTCATTCAGATATACGCTGAATATCAACGGATTTGCGAGTCCTCAGAAAGCGTGGACTTCGCCGAGTTGCTGCTGCGCGCCCATGAAACGCTGCGCGACAACAGCGAACTTCTCGATCATTACCATCAGCGTTTTCGCTACTTTCTAGTCGACGAATTTCAGGACACCAACACGATCCAATACGGTTGGTTGCGACTTCTGGCGGGTGACCAGGGACGGGTGTTCGTGGTAGGCGACGACGATCAGTCGATCTACGGTTGGCGAGGCGCAAGGATCGAGAACATCCTGCGCATGGAGCGTGAATTTCCCGGAACCATCACATTCCGCCTCGAGGAGAACTACCGCTCCACCGGAACCATTTTGAAGGCGGCGAATGCCCTCATCGCGAACAACGGGGACCGGCTTGGCAAGGATCTCTGGACGGCCGGGGAGGACGGCGAGCCGGTGACCGTCTACTCGGCGTTCAATGAGCGGGACGAGGCGCGGTACGTGGTTGACCGGATCCGTGCGTGGGCGGTCAGCGGAAACGCCCGCGCGGATGTCGCCGTCCTATACCGGGCGAATGCTCAATCCCGTGTATTCGAAGAAGCGCTTATCGCGCAGCAGATTCCTTACCGGGTATATGGTGGCCTGCGTTTCTTCGAGCGGGCCGAGATAAAGGATACGCTCGCCTACCTGAGGCTGGTTGCCAATCGCGCGGACGACGGCTCCTTTGAGCGTGTAGTCAATACGCCGCCAAGGGGAATTGGCGGGCGCACTATCGAAAAACTTCGAACTCTGGCGTCTGAAGCGGGCGAGTCTCTATGGGACTCAGCCCGGCGTGCGGTGGATGGACGGCTTCTCGCTGCACGCGCAGCGCGCTCGGTCGAGGGTTTCTTAAATTTGGTGGAGGTCTTGAGCGTAGAAGTTCAAGGAGTTGCCCTGGGCAGCACGGTCGAGGCTGTCAACCAACGGTCCGGTCTGCTCGATTTTCATTCACGCGACACCGGGGGGCGGGGGCAG